>VFKU01000072.1 GCA_009885415.1 Rhodothermota bacterium | reverse complement strand
GCGCAGGATACGGGCGGTCGTGTCGGCGGGTCGAGACCCGCCCTACCGGGGCAGCGCGTAGGCCAGTAGCGCTGCGGGGGCGTCCTGGCCGCCTGCCGCGACTACGAGGTATTGTCGGCCCTGGTGCATATACGTCATCGGCACGGCGTAGGGTTGCAGCGGGAGTTTCTCCTCCCACAGCACCGCGCCGCTGTCCTTGTCGAAGGCCCGCAGTCGCGCTTCCTCCGGGAGATATGCGCCCGTGGCGTTGTCCACCGCCGCGTGCGAGAAGAACACCAGCGTCTTGGTCACCACCGGCCCGCTGCCGGAGAGAAAGGTGTTGCTGCCCCAGCCGAGCGGCGGTAAATTCAGGTCCTTGAGCAGCGGATGATTGCGCGGTCCGTCGCCGTGCGCGACTTGCCAGAGGATCTCGCCCTTGTTTAGATCGATCGCGGTGATGCGGCCGTAGGGCGGCTTGGTCAGCGGCAGCCCGCCCGGCCCGGCGAGCAGCCACGGGCCGCCACGCTTGTAGGCATAGGTCGAGAGGTTCGGGTCCGGTTTCTCGAGACCGGCCAGAGACGGTTGCGTCGCGGACTGCACGAAGAGCCTGCCTGTCTCCGGGTCGACGCCCGCGCTGCCCCAGTTCGCGCCGCCCGCCGCGCCGGGGATTTGGATCGTGGCGCCCGCGCCGTTCGTCTCGATCACGAGCGCCGGCGGTGTGAACAGCGGACCCATGCGGAATTTTTTCACGAATTCGAGCGCGGCCGCGCGCAGTTCCGGCGTGAAGTCGATCAGGTCGTCTTCGGTGATGCCCTGCCGCTCGAAGGCGTGCGGCTTCGTCGGGAAGGGTTGCGTCTTCGCGGTCTTCTCGCCCGGCACGTCCGTCTGCGGCACGGGCCGCTCCTCGATCGGCCACACGGGCGTGCCCGTCACGCGATCGAGCACGTAGGTGAATCCCTGCTTGCTCACCTGCGCGAGCGCCTTGATCCTCTTGCCATCGACCGTGATGTCCAGCAGGATCGGCGCGGCGGGAAAGTCGTAGTCCCACAGGCCGTGATGCACGCCCTGGAAACTCCACACCCGCTCGCCCGTCGCCGCGTTCAGGCAGAGAATCGATTCCGCGAAGAGGTTGTCGCCGGGACGATGTCCGCCGAAGAAGTCGTTTGCCGGCGTGCCGGTCGGGCAATAGACGTAGCCCAGCTCGAGGTCGGCGCTGATCATGCTCCACGTGTTCGCCGCGCCGGCGGTTTTCCACGAGTCCTCTTCCCAGGTCTCGTTCCCCGGCTGGCCCGCGCGCGGGATCGTGTAGAAGATCCACTTCTGCGCACCCGTGCGTGCGTCGAAGCCGCGGATGTGCCCCGGCGGAATGTCCGGGTTGCTCGCCTCGTCGGGCAACAAGCAGCCCAATACTATGGTGTTGCCGACGATGGTTGGCGGAGCGCTGTACCGGATCTGGCTCTCGTTCACGGGCATATCGAAGCCCTTGCCGAGATCCACCCAGCCCTGATCGCCGAATTTCGGGTCGCTCTGGCCCGTGTCGGCGTCGATCGAGTACAGGCGACGGTTCGCCGTGGCGATGAAGAGGCGCTTGTCCGGTCCGCTGGACCAATACGCGAGCCCGCGATGCTGCGAGGGCCCCTTGCGGCCCGTGCCCTCGTAGGCCTTCGTGTCGAAGACCCACAAGGTCTCGCCCGTGCCGGGGTCAACGGCGCAGACCTGGTTCATCGGCGTCGTCACATAGAGCACGCCGCCGACCATCAGCGGCGTGTTTTTGAAATACCCGACGCGCATGCCCTGCGCCTGCTTGAGGATCGCGTCATCGACGCAATCCCAGCGCCACGCGAGCGCAAGCGACTTCACGTTGCTCTTGTCGATTTGATCGAGCGGCGAATAGCGCGTGCTGCCGGCATCGGCCGAGAAGGCCGGCCATTCACCCTTTGGCGCGCCGAGTTGCGCGGCCGCGTTCGCGGCAAGACTGAGTGCAACAAGGATCGCTATATAGGAAGCAATGCGAATCGTCATTCCGGCGTCTCCGCTATTACGAGGGATTCATGGATTATGGCACAGGGCAAGTGCGAGCGGGATTCAGGAGAGGAACAGCGCGCGGCAGGGCGTATGCAGAAAGGCGTGCCGGACGAATTCGGCCGCCTCGTGGGCCGAAGCAAAGCTCTCGCCGCTGCAGGTGAAGAAAGGAGGTGCGTCGTAGAGGGGATGAAGCTGGCCTTCGCGTGTGACCGCTTCGGCCGGACGCAGCGAGTGGGGCGCGCGGTCGCCTGCCCCGGGGTGCCGCCGCGTTGCGTCCGCGTCGGTCAAAGTGACGAGCCGGCCGGTGGCCACGCTCCAGCGCGCGCACGACTCGCGCAGGTGATGCAGGACTGTTTCAGCGACACCGGCCTCGTCGCCGAGAGCGATCCAGGGAATGCCCGCCTTGGACAGCGCCGAGATGCTCAGGCCCTCCGCGGCAATGCGATACTCCATCGTGTCCGGGTCAGCCAGGGGCCCGGGCCCGAAGCGGCGGCCGAGCAGGGCCAGTGGACCACCGCGCTCATGAACGACGCGATCGAGAAAATCATGCTTGCATCGGTGTGCGGCGATCGCCGCATCGAGCGTAGTATCGAGACGCGCGAGCAAGGCGCTGAGGCCGCCGGAGAGTCTGGCGGCGCGAGCGACGGGGATGCACACGGTCTGCGCGGCGACTTGCGCGCGACCGCGGACCGCGGACTCCTCTATGAACATCGGCGCGGCCGCCTCGTAGCGCAATGCGATCGGCAGCGCGCCCACAGCGATGCGCCCGATCAGATCAAGATAGCGCTCTGCTTCGGGTGCGCCGAAGAAGTAGGGCGAGAGATGGATCGCGACGCGCGTAGAAGGAATCGGCCATCCCTTTTCCGAGAGCGCGCACAAGGTTTCGAGGGCCGCGGCGAAGACGCGTCGCGCAGTGCCGTAAGCTTCGCCCAAGGGCCGTCGCTCGCCGTGGGCCGCGGCCAGTTCCGCCGGGTAGTTTTCCGGCGCGTCCCACGAGAAGCGATACTCGATCGACGGGCGGTGTTCCGGGAAGCCGGGCGGTCTCGACAGCAGTTCTTGCGTAAAAGCCGCGAGTTCGACGTCAGTCTGCTCACCGAGCAGCGGAGCAAAGCCGAAGTTGATGGCGGACCAGTTGATCTGGCCGCCGAAATAGCGCGAGAAAACATTGTTTTGCGCGGTGAGTTGCGCTGCGAGGAGCTCGGGCGTTTCCGCGCGCGTGCCCGTGGCGCCGGGCGCGAGGAGGCCGTGGTCCTTCAGGCTCTCCAGATCGAGCAGGATGCTGTCGAGCCGGACGAAATCGCCGATGCCGCGCACATGGATTTCACCGCGCAGATGCGCTTGGCCGGTGCGGGACGGCATCAGTTGCCCGAGGACGTAAGCGGCGGAGACGCGGCCCGCCAGCGCGAGCGCGGCCGACTGCGGATCGGCCGGTGCGGCAGCGGACGATCGTCCGCCCGGCGCGAAGACGTCGTGCAGCGCGGACACAGGCATCGAGAGCCGCGCGATCTTTGCCGCGGCCGTGCCGAGTCCACTCGCGTGGAGTTCGGAGCGCATCCATTCCCGCAGCAAGGGCGGCGTCAAGCGTTGGAGTCCCGCCGCGCGGATTTGCCGGAGTATCTTCGCGAGAAGATCCTCTGCAACGTTGCAATCGAGTCCGGCGTCCGCGGCCAAGGCCGCGAGCGCGCGCTCGGCGCGATCGAGCGGCAGCGCTTCCTCGAACATGCCCGCGGCGCCGTCAGCTTCGAGGGGCCGTTGCGAGATCGGCGCGAAGGCGCCGGCGTACATCCGCGCCGTGAGCGCGTAGCCCATGTCGAGCAGCAAACGCTCGACCGTGTGTCGAAGGGTCTCGACGGGGACCGGTGCCGTCGTGGAATGTTGCAGAAAAAGTCCGACCGCACGTGCGAAGCTCAGCGCTATGTCGCCATCGAGCGCTTCGCCCGGCCAGCCTGCGCGCAGGATCGAGCTGGACAGCGCCTCGACATCGAAGGCCGATTCGCGCCCGTCGCGCCGCAGCACGCAGAGGCCCGCGGCCGGTCCCGCGTCGGGCGCGGCGATCCACAGTTCGAGCTGGTTTCCCCCGGCGATAGCACGGTCTTCGTGCAATGGAAGCATGCAAACTCCAACGCGGCGAGCCCCGTGCCGCGAGACGAATTCAGAAGAGACGCCGGAGAGTCTAGCAGATGGAAAGCAAAAGCACGAGGGAAATTTCGGCGCTTAGGTGAGCATCCCTTTGAGCTCTTCCATGAACTCGTTGAGATCTTTGAATTGCCGATAGACCGACGCGAAGCGGACGTAGGCGACTTCATCGAGGCCCTTGAGTTTGCCCATCACGGCTTCGCCGATTTGGTTCGTCGAGACCTCGCGATCGGTCGTGCTGAAGAGCGTGCGCTCGACCTCGTCGATGAGATGCTCGATCTGATCCAGCGTTACCGGACGCTTCTCGCAGGCTTTCAGGATGCCCGCGCGCACCTTCCATCGGTCGAATTGCTCGCGGCGGCCGTCCTTCTTGACCACCATCTGCGCGACTTCTTCGATGCGCTCATACGTGGTATAGCGTTTCTCGCAACTGAGACACTCGCGACGCCGGCGAATCGCGTCGCCCTCCTTCGATGCGCGCGAATCGACCACTTTGGCGTCGGTGTGATTGCAGTAAGGACAACGCATTGCGTACCCAATCCGGTTCGGCCACAAGAGTAAAAGGAGCATGACCCAATATCTAGGGGTGCAAATGTAACAGATACCATATGGGGCGTCAAGAGACCGCTCGCTCGCGCAGAATCCGGATTTAATCGTGCGGGCGTGCCGGGATACACTGAGCGCGGCCCAGCGAAGGAGACGCGAGATGCGCCGACTGTTAATGATTTGGATCGCGGTTCTTGGCCCCGCCCTGGGGCTTTCGACTGCGGCGGAAGACGCGCCCGCGTTTTCCGAAGACTTTGAGCACGGCATCGGCCGCTGGGAGATGACGGACGCGAAGGCGTGGAAATTGGCCGAGGATCCGGTCGGAAACCATGTGCTCGCGCTCGAAGGCTCAAGCGAATATGCGCCGCCCTTCCGTTCGCCGCTGAATATGGCATTGGCGAAGGACGCGGAGTTTGGCAGCTTTGAGATGACGGCGCGGTTGAAGCAGACCGGGCGCGAGTACGGCCACCGCGATCTTTGCCTTTTCTTTGGCTATCGGGATCCGGCGCACTTCTACTATGTCCATCTCGCCACGAAGGCCGACGACCATGCCAATTCCATTTTCCTCGTGAATGCCGCGCCTCGGGTGTCGGTCGCCGCGACCCGGACCGGCGGGACCGTGTGGGACGATCAATTTCACACGGTGAAGATCCGCCGCGATGCGGACTCCGGCTCAATCGAGGTCTTTCTCGACGACCTGGCCAAGCCGGTGATGACGGCGACGGACAAGACCTTCACTTCGGGCCGGATCGGGGTCGGGTCTTTCGATGACGTGGGCCACTTCGACGACATCCGGGTAACGAAGCTCGACAAGAAGAAATAGCAAACGCGGCGCGCGAACGACGGCGGGGGGACTTCGGTGATACTTTCAGATCGCACGATTAAGGCCTTGCTCACGAAGGGCGATTTGGGCATTGAACCCTTCGACTGGAGCCAGATTGAGCCGGCGTCGGTGGATCTGCGTTTGGGAGACACCTTCCTCGTGCCGAAGATCACGCGCGGGATTTGCTCGATGTCCGAAGCGCCGGACTACGACGAGACGCGCGCGGACGAATTCATCATCCCTACGCACGGTTTCGTTCTGGCGACGACGATGGAATTCATCCGCCTGCCGAATTATCTCACGGCATTCGTCGAGGGCCGCAGTTCGGTCGGTCGGCTGGGACTGTTCATCCAGAACGCGGGTTGGGTCGACCCGGGCTTCGAGGGCGCGATCACGCTTGAGCTCTACAACGCGAACAACGCGCCCATGCGCATCGAGGCGGGGCGGCGCATCTGCCAGTTGGTG
>VFKU01000710.1 GCA_009885415.1 Rhodothermota bacterium | reverse complement strand
GCCTGGTTCGGCATGTTTCCGCAGCTCGGCGCGCCCATCGGTTTCATTCTTTCCGGCGGCCTTTTCCTCATTCTCAGCGAGACGCTCACCGACGAACAATTCTTCGCCTACGGCTGGCGCATTCCCTTCCTCTCCAGCGCCGCGCTCATCCTCGTCGGGCTCTACGTCCGCTTCACACTCACCGAAACGCCCGCCTTCGAAGCCATGCTCAAATCCAACAAACGCGTCGAAGTACCCATGCTCGCCGTCGCCACCCGCCACACCCGCGCGCTCATCCTCGGCGTGGTCATCGCGCTGTGCACCTTCGTCCTCTTCTACCTCATGACCGTGTTCACGATGAGCTGGGCCACCGTGCAGATGGGCTTCAAGCGCCCCGACTTCCTGCGCATGCAGCTCTTCGCCATTCTCTTCTTCGGTGCAACGATTCCCATCTCCGCCGCATGGGCCGACCGCATCGGCCGCCGCCGCGTACTCATCGGCGCCTCGCTCGCGATCGCCGCCTTCGGCTTTCTCACCGCGCCCATGTTCGGCTCCGGCGACCGACTTCTCATCACCGCCTACATGGCGCTCGGCCTCGCGCTCATGGGCATGACCTACGGCCCGCTCGGCACCATGCTCTCCGAACTCTTCCCCGCGGAGGTCCGTTTCACCGGCGCCTCGCTCACCTTCAACCTCGCCGGAATTTTCGGCGGGTCCCTCGCGCCCTTCTTCGCCTTCTCCCTCGCCGAGGACTACGGCCTGGCCTACGTCGGCTACTACCTCTCCGCCGCCGCGCTCGCAACTCTGATCGGACTCGTCCTCACGAAAGAAACCCAGCACCAGATGTGACGTGGACGGCCCGCCGTTTCGGCACGTCCTTCCGACGCTGATATACTCGACGACCCATGCCCAAGCCCACCGTCCACGTCCTCGTGATCAATTGGAACGGCCTGCAACATCTGGACGCATGTTTCCGCTCGCTGCTCGCCTCGCCTTACGCCGAGGCGCGATTTGTGCTCGTGGACAACGCGAGCACCGACGGCTCGGCCGCCTTCGTCCGTCAGAATTTCGGCCACGATCCGCGGGTCGAGTTTGTCCTGCTCGACAGGAATCTCGGGTGGTCCGGCGGGAACAACGCCGGGATGCGCCGCGCGCTCGAACTCGGCGCGGACTATGTACTCCTGCTCAACAACGACACGCGCATCGCGCCAGACGCGATCGCGCGCATGGTCGCGCTGGCCGGCGCCGACCCGGTGATCGGCGCGCTCGCGCCCAAGCTGCTCATGTTCGACGAGCCGCGCGTGATCAACTCGATCGGGCTCACCGCTTCAACCATCGGCGCGGCCTGGGACCGCGGCATCGGCGAGATCAATGGCCCGAAATGGGACGAACGCGTCCCGGTGATCGGCGTCTGCGGCGCGGGCTTCTTCATCCGCTGCGAGGCGCTGCGCAAGACGGGACTGCTGCCCGAAGACTTCGAGATCTATCTCGACGATCTCGACCTCTCGATGCGCCTCTGGAATGCGGGATACACGGTAATGACCTGCCCCGAAGCCGTCATCTACCACAAATTCAGCGCGACGATGGGAGTGGGCAAGCAGGCCCGGCGGAAGTACCACCTCAACACGCGCAACCGCGCGCGCGTCATCCTGCGAAATTTCCCGAAGGAAAAACTTCCCCTCGCGTTCCTCGATTTTGCGCTCGGTGAGGCGCGTGCCGTCGGTCGCGCCCTGTTGAATCGCGAGGCCTGGAAGCTGCTCGTCCATCTCCGCACCTGGTTCGAAGCGCTTGCTTATGTCCCCTCAGCGCTCCAGGAACGCGCCGCGCGGCGCAGCGCGGGCATCCACGAGTGCAAGTTCTGGGACCTCATCGTGCGGCGTCCGCAGTTTTTCCCCGGCGCGAAATACCTCGAACATCGCGCGAAAAAGAAAACGTAGCGTTCGGAAATGGTGCGACACTCTGAGAAAAAACTTCCTCTTGACAAATCGTGTTCAGCACCGTACATTCGCCACTGAAGTCGGCCGCATCATCTAAAGAGGGAGGGAAACGAGCCACTAAAACTGAATCGGGCCCAGGGAAGGCGGTGAGAATCCGTCGCAGTCGCGCTGCTGTAACCGGC
>VFKU01000146.1 GCA_009885415.1 Rhodothermota bacterium | reverse complement strand
GCGCGGCGATATCGCGTCGAGACAAACCCTCGACGCGATAGCCGCCATCTGCGGTACGCCGAGCAGCGCGCATCGGTCGCGCGGGAGCGCGACCCTCCCCTTGAGCGTTCCGTGCGGCGGAGGCCGGGCTGGTATGATTGCGCAGTGAATCTCGTGGGGGTGCCATGCGATTGGGTGTTATCGTAATGCTGGCGGCGATCGCGATCGCGGCGGCGCATCCGGCCGGGGCGCAGAAAAGCCCGGCGGACAAGCGCGGTCAACCGCTGGATCGGCTCGAGTCGGAGATTGACCGGTTGGGCACGCCCGGCGGCGATAAGGCCCCGGCCTCGGCCGAAAGTTCGAGCAAGCAAGTCGCCGAGTTGCAGGAAACCTTGAGCAATCTCAAGAACGACCTGGCGGAAAAATCCGCGGCGATCCAGCAACTGGAAGACGAAAACGAAAAACTCCGGCAGGCCTTGCGCCTGCGGTTCAGCGGGGGCGGCAATGGCCTGCCGCCGGTGCCGATCCCGAACCGCGAGTTGTTGGAGTCGGTCCTGAAGGAGCCAGCGCCCTTCGCCGAGCGCAAGGAGACGGCGGGCCCCTCGTCGGCGCCGGAGGAATACACGGTGGTCAGTGAGTGGGGACGAAGCCCGGAAGTAGCGGCGAGTCTTCCCGGGAAGGTCGCCTCGTTGATCGGCCTGGCGATTGCCGTCCCGCCAGGCATGAACGAGGCGGGCTTGAAGCAGCTCGGCAAGGACTTGCGAGAGAATTATCGGGCCTATGACAACATCAACATCGAAGTTTTCGACGAGGTCGAATCGGCGCGGCGCTTCGCGAATGAAGGCAAGAGCGATTCCGCGCACCGGGTGATGAGCATTTCCAGGTTCAAGCATTCCGGGCGCGACACCTTTGTGATGTATCGCGACGGCCGGGCGGTGAACGTACCATGACTATTCTTCGAAGGGCCGGATTCGCACTGGGATTGGCGCTGCTGCTTGCGGCCTGCGAGCGGTCGTATCTCGATGGGCGCGTCACCGATGTCCGCGGTGAGGCGCTGCCGGGGGTGACCGTGCGCGAGCCGGGCAGTGCGGACGAACAAGACCTCACGAACGGTCTGGGCCACTACCGCGTGCCGCTGAGTTCAGCGACGCGGCACATCGAATTTTCGAAGTCTGGATACACTTCGGCCAAGGTGGCGGTGGATGCAGCGGTGCGGCGCGGCGCGGCGATGGCGGACGTGGTGCTGTGGCCGTTGCCGCAAAATCCCGGCGTGTACGTGGTCAACGGCCAGCGTTTTTCCGAGACGACCTGGGTCGTGCCCCGGCAGTTCTATCTCAAGGACCGCACGGCGTCCTACGGCGCGGAGCTTCCCAAAGATATCCGGGAAGCGGCGGGCGAGCCTTTCGTGGTAGCGTTTCGCACGCCGCGATACAACGCGCGGCTTTCGCGGCTCGTCGCCGCCGAGACCGAAGGCGGCGGAGACGCGCCATCGATTGCTGTATGGGTCGAGGCAGGTACGATGGCGGCCGCGCTCGATCCGATCGACACGCCGCCCGAACATCAGCAGCCGCAACTCTTGCGCGTCCAGGTCGGGCGTCCGCTCGAGCCGGGGGTCTACGGCATCCATTGGGGCGCGCTCGAGGGGTATAGCACGCTCGATGCGCGCGTGTTTCTTTTTCGGGTCCCGGAACCGCCCGTAGCGTCGCCGGAGTCCGAAGCGCCGGCCACGCCCGCGAATCCAGACGAGAAGCCGGGCGACGCGGCGACTCCTCCGTCACCGTCCGCCGCCGCGAAGAAGGAAGGCCCGGTGGCTTTGCCGAAACCGATCGAAGCGGCCGAGACGCCCGCCCCAGCGCCGCACGCACAGCCTTGAGCGGGAGTTGAACCTCGAATCGTAAACCGGTAGCGTTCGCGTGCCGTAGGCCTAGAAGGGCAGGAACGAATGAAAAAGCAGTTTGTGAACCTTCTGCAAGAGGGTGACGTGGTGAACGATTACTACGTGGCCGTGCGCAAGGACTTGCGGAACACGCAAAGCGGCGGGAAATTTCTCGGGCTGGTGTTTCGCGATCGGACGGGCGAGATCGGGGTGCATTTCTCGCGCAACGACTCGGGGTTCTTCATCGCCGCCTCGGGCTCCGCCACCTTCGGCGCCGACTACATCATGGCCGCGGGTGGCCTCCGGCTCGGCGCGGACATCG
>VFKU01000375.1 GCA_009885415.1 Rhodothermota bacterium | reverse complement strand
GGTGAAGTCGTTGCCGTGGAAGCGGGCGCTGCACATCGCGGAGCAGGTGGCCGAGGCGCTCGCGAGCGCGCACGAGGCGCACATCATCCACCGGGACATCAAGCCGGGCAATATCCTGATCGGGGCGAACGACCACGCGTACGTGACCGATTTCGGGATTGCCAAGGTATTGACGGCGGAGACGCAACTCACGATCGAAGGTTCGCGCCTGGGCACGCCGCATTACATGTCGCCGGAGCGTTGCAGTAAGGGCGACATCTCGACCTCGAGCGATCTGTATTCGCTGGGCATCGTGCTCTTCCAGATGTTGTGCGGCCGGCTGCCCTACGAAGCGAACTCCCCGGTGGATTTGATTCGGAAAATTGTCGTAGAGCCCCCGGCGCGACTGTCGGCGTATCTTCCCGACGTGCCGGAGGACGTCGAACGCCTCGTCGCATTTCTCATCGAGAAAAAATCCGCCGACCGGCCGAAGAGCGCGAAGTACGCGGCGGAACTGTGCCGGCGTGTCATCGAGGGGGACCCGCTCTTCGACGACGACGGCGTCTCGGCGTCGATACGCGACTTCCGCGAAACCCTCCCCACTCCGTCATCGACGACCACGACGCACATCGATTCCGCGCTGGGCGACGCGCGCGGACTGTGGTCGCGCGTGAAGTCGATATGGGGCGCGGTGCCGGCGTCCGCGCGGCTGTGGATGGCGGGTGCAGGGCTGATCGCCGCGATGGCCGCGGCCGGTCAGTGGACCGCCACGCGATCCTTCAGTGATTTCGCGCTCGGCACCGTGCATCGTTGGGACCAATCAACCGACGGCTGGAGCTCGTCCTCGTCGCCGGCGGAGCGTGTGCCGGAATCCGAGGGCGTCACGGTGCTGAAATTTAATTTCCCTTCACACCGCGTTGCGCGAATCGTTCCGGCGGGGATGGCGGACTTTGCGGTTGAGTTGCGTGGGCCGGGTGCGGAGAGACAGGGAATTGTCGTGGTGCGGCCGGACGCCTCGATCGAGCGCGTCGGCGTACCTTCGTCGGCCTTGGACGGGAAACCACGATTGCTCGCGGGCGCCCGCTCCGCGCTCGGCGTGGAAGCGCCGTACTATTTTGCATCGACCCTCGCAGGCCGGGGCGCCGCGCCGGCCTTGGCAATTCTGCGGGGCGACGGAGCCTCTTCGGACGCCTCTTACGGCCGTCCGGTCTTGACTGTGGACGATCTTCGGAGGGTGATCGGCGGGAACGTAAGCGAGGTCCGCCGTCTGGCCGTCTCGCCGGATGAGCGCGAATTAGCGATTGCGGTGCGCACGGACGCCGGCAAGGGCGAGCAACTGATCCGGGTACCGCTGGAGGGCGATGCGGGACACGGCGAGCCTGAGCCTTTGCTGATCGACACCTCGGAAATCGCGGCGATGGTCTATGGCGGGCCGGGCGATCTTTTCATCGCACAGAAGTCGCCGAAAGCGTGGACGATAGTTCGTGTCCCGACGGGCGGCCCGGGCAGGGAGGCCTCGACGGTCATGGAAGTGCCGGCCGCAGGCCATGAGATTCTCGCGCTGAATGAGCGTGGTGTACTCGTGCGGACGACGGCGGGCGCGAGTGGGATCGAGTGGCGCGAATTCGGAGTGGCGGCGATCAGCTTGGGCGAAGGGGTGGACGGAGGTATTACGGGGGACGCGGGCGTCGTTGTACTCACTGCGCCGGATCGGCGGGGCGATGCGCAGCTTTGGCTCGTGCGCACGGAGGCCCCGGCGGAGCGGCGGCAGCTTACCTTTCTTGCGGCGGGGGTTGGCGCGGGGATTGTGCTTTCGGCGGACGGCCGTTATGCGGCGTGCCCGGCGCCCGCGGGTGAACGACCGGCTCTTGTTGTTGTCGATCTCGAAATCGCTGGGCGAGAGTAGGCGCTGGGTGAGCACGGGGTTGGTGGACTGAAGTCCACCCTACTCTCTCGACCGGAATTGGCGCGCAAGGTCAGACGAAACGTCCCTCGGCGTCGATCGCGATGTTACCCGCGGCGGGCCACTTCAGGTTGCGCGCGCGACGCGTGAATTCTTCGGCGGTGATGGCGAATACGGGGCTGATCTCGATGTTCACGCCGTCCAGCGGGCGCGTGCAGCCTGCGGCGCGCAACCACGCGCCCCAGTAGGCGTTCATGTTCGCGCGGGCCTCTTCGACGCTACCGGGCCCGGACATTTGTTTGGCGAGGGCGTATTCTGCAATGCGATCGATCTCGAGCATGAGCGGCCGGCCGGAGGCGTAGACGAGCGCGTCGAAGATGAAGGTCTCGAACTTGAATCCGTTCGGCGTGTCGGGCTGGACGCGATCGCCGGCGGGGTTGACGTGGGCGATTTTCTTGTGCGAGCAATGCCAGGGGAAGCGGTCGTAGTTGGCGTAGATGCGCTCGATGAAATCGACGCTGAGCACGTGCGCGGCGGCGTTTCCGGCGAAATGAAGGAGATTTCCTTGCGCGTCGGTGTCGAGGAGCTGCGGATAAATGTCCAGCTCGGTGTACTCGAGCACGCGCACCTGTCCGTCGCACAGACAAAAGACGCCGGCGGCCTCGCGCGGCGCGGTCTTGCGTTTTACTTTGGACGAGAACTCGCCGTTGGCGAAGACGTGGTATCCGATAAAATAGGGATCGGCCAGGTTAATCGCCCAGTTGTCGACTTGGAAATAGCTGAGGGTGTCGATGCCGCGCCGGCGCGCGTCGGCGATAATGCCCCGGTCAACAAGCGCAGGGATGCAGCCGCCGTGGCCGTTCGGATTCATGGCGAGGGAAGCAGGCGAATCGAGGAGCATCCGGCCGGAGGCGTCGACGGAGGGCATCATGGCCTGCGTGAAGAAGAACACGTTGGCGGGATCGAGGCCGAGATAGCCATGGTCCTCGAAGTATTTTCGCGTAGCGGCCTCGTTGGTCTCGCCGACCATGATGTACCAGGGGAGCACGCAGCCGTAAGCGTGCTGCGCGTGAAGGATGCGGTCGGCGTGGTACTGGAAAAGCGTGCGGCCGGTGATGGGGCCGATCGGAAAGGTGCCCTTGGGCCCGGGAAATCCGAGGCGGGTGCCCTGTCCGCCGGCAACGAGCACGAGGCCGACGCGTCCGGCGCGGAGGGCGGCCTCGCCGGCGGCATGGGCCTCGCGCGCGGCGGGTTGATCGCGCGAGGGAACCGGCAGAACTTCGACGGGATCGATGCGCGTGAAGTGTTGCGGCTGGGGCGTCGCCAGGACCCAGGTCTTCACGAGGCGATCGACGAGGTCGAGGTCAATGGACGCGATCTGCGCAGCGAGGCGCTCGCGCTCGGCGGCGGAAAGGCGCGGCCAGAATTGCAGCACGTGCGCTTGTCCGTGCGCCTCGAGGCGGCGGGCGAGATCATCGCGGTTTTTGGGGTGCGCTAGTTGCGTCATGGCTCCATTCAGTATGGCGCGGGCGCTGGGCGGTCGTCGTGCGACGCCCGGCGTCGACAAATCCAAGGGCACACGCCCGATCAATTCTCCCGAGTGAGGATGATCACGGCCGGGACCGATTCCTCATGGCGCTGACCGGCGACCTCGAAGACGATTTTCCAGGTATCGCGCAGCGAGGGCGACGCCGTGCGCTCCGGCACGGTGAAATCGAAAGTGACGGTGTTCGGCTTTTCGCCGGGGCGGTGCGTGACTTTCACGGCGGTGTTGCTGTTGGCGACTTCGAGTACGCGCAGGTCTTGCTTGCCGGTGAGGGTGAGCACGCCGGTCATGGGCGTGCCGGGGGTGACGCCGCGCACGGCGACCGTCCGCGGCGCCAATTCGTAGGGACCGACAATGGTACCTTTGAACTTGAGCGGCAACTGCGCGATGCGCGTGAGGTTTGTGGAGAGAATGATCCATTCGTCGTAGGGGCCCGTGGGCGCGGTGGGCAGGATTTCGACGTCAATGACGTATTCACGCTTCCCCGGCGTGCGCCACTCGGCCTCGGGGGCGAGGGTCTGCGTGACTTTCAGGTACGGGGGATCTCTTTGGAATACGGCGCTGGTTAGCTCGAGGGGAGCGTCCTGCATTTGCCGGACACGGGCCGAGGCCTTGGCGGACTGGCCGAGTTCGACGCTGCCGAAATCGAGGACTTCAGGGTCGAACTCGACCTCGGGCTGGACGTGGGTAACGACGTCGATGGTTGGATGGGGATTGGCCGCGTCATTGCTGTGCACGGTGAGGACTTTGCTGGCGAAAAATCCGGGTATCTTTTTCGGATCTACGCGGATGATCAGGTTGGACTCGCCGCCGGGCGGAATGAGGGACTGTTCCATTTCACCGGTGGTGCAGCCGCATGAGGTCGAGACGCGCTCGATCTTGAGGGGGGCCTGGCCGCGATTGAACACTTTCATTTTTTGCACGGCGATTTCGGTGCTGGGGACCACGCCCATGTCGTAGGCGGTGGTCTGCAATTCGATTTTGGGTAAGCCCGCAGCAGCGGGCGCAGCGCCGGGTCCGGCCGGGGACTTGGCGGCTTCCTTGCGGACTTCGGCGAGGAAGGCGTCTTCGGAAGCGGAGGCGTTTCCGCCGGAGGCCTTGTCGCTTTCCGTCTTGGAGGAGCAGGCCCCGAGCGCGCAAAGAATAGCGAGGGCTGGGAAGAACGGGAGGAACCTGAAGCGCATCATGCGGATTGCCCTTTCAAAGTGACGCCGAATCGGGACTGAATCTCATCCAGGCTGGCCTCCAACTTCGGAAGCAGGGGCCCGGCATCCAAGTGCGCCGCGTCAAACGCCATGAGCAGCGCGCCGACGACAGGTTCAAAGACCGGCGGTACGCAACGCGCCTTTGGACAGACCTCGGCGACTGCACTTCGCAGCGCGCCGGTGAGGACGGTCCCTTGGTCGCGGAGAACGCTGCCGGCCATGACCACGTCGAAGGCCTCGGCCGTCATGCCCAGCTTGCGCGCG
>VFKU01000538.1 GCA_009885415.1 Rhodothermota bacterium | reverse complement strand
GGGCTTAGTAAAGCGGCAACTATCGCTGCCGCAGTCCAAAGTAACCCTTCCATCTTCTTGGGTGATGCCGTTTCTTGATTGGGCGGGTTGTGCGGGCACGCGAAATGTTGTTGTTCGGAGTGCGGGGCTCTGTTAGACTCGCGGGGTTGTTTTTTTTGGGGCCAAGAGTCTGAATGTTTAGCGCGCGCGTCATCGAAGAGATCGCCAAAGAAGTTTCTGCAAGTCCCGATCAGGTGAGCCGGACGATCGCGCTGCTCAATAGCGGCTACACGGTCCCCTTCATCGCGCGCTACCGCAAAGACGCGGCCGGCGGCCTGGACGAAGCGCGGCTCGAGGCCATCGAAGAGCAAAACCACGCTTTCATCGCCCTCGAGCAACGCCGCCGGGCGGTCCTACAGAACATCGAGAAGCTGGGCCAACTGACGGAACCGCTCCGGGCCGCGATCGAGGCCTGCCTCGACAAGACCACGCTCGAAGACCTGTATCTTCCTTTCAAGCGCAAGCGGCAGACCCGCTCGACGCTGGCCGTCGCACGCGGACTCGCACCGTTGGCGGAGTTCATTTGGTCTCAGGGCAATGTCGCGCCCGAGGAAGAAGCCGCGAAGTACGTCGACCCCGCCAAGGGCGTTGATGCGGCGACTGATGCGCTGCAAGGCGCGAAAGACATTTTGGGCGAGCGCATCTGCGAACATGCCGGAGCGCGCGGCGCGCTACGCAAGCGGCTGAATGAGCAAGGCGTGTTGCGCGCGCACTCGACGAAGGCCTCGGATGGGCAGAAGACGAAGTATTCGGCTTTCTACAATTACAACGAAGCCCTGGCGAAAGCGCCCGCGCACAGGCTCTTGGCAATTCTGCGTGGAAGCCGCGAGGGCGCACTGCGCACCGAGCTCTATCTCGACGACGAGGCCGCGAAGACGGATCTCGCCGCGCTCTTCATCCGCGACGCGGCGTCTCCGTGCGCGGGGGTGCTGCGCGAAATCGTGAACGACACCTACGATCGGCTGTTGCGCCCGGCGATCGAGAGCGAAGTCATGGCGGATGCACGCGCGCGCGCCGACGATTCCGCAATCCGGGTGTTTCGTGAAAATGTGAAGAGCCTTTTGATGGCGCCCGCGGCAGGACACATCGCCGTGCTGGGCGTGGACCCTGGGCACAAGTCCGGTTGCCGGCTGGTGACGGTCGACGCCAAGGGCGATTTCGCCGGCACGGCGACGGTGCTGCCCGAACAGGGCCCGGAAAAACGCCAGGAGGCGCGCGACGCACTGCTGGGTCTGGTGCGGGCCCACGGCGTGCAGGCGGTGGCCTTGGGAAATGGAACGGGGTCGCGCGAAGCGCTGGCCTTCGTGCGCGAGTGCCTGGCCGATTTCGGCGAAGGCGCGCCCTTTGTGGCGTTGGTCAATGAAGCAGGCGCCTCGGGGCATACCGCCTCGAAGCTGCCGGGCGACGAGCAGCCCGATCTCGATGCGGCCCTGCGCGGCGCAGTGTCAATCGCGCGGCGCTTGCAAGACCCCCTCTCGGAATTAGTGAAACTCGAACCGCGAAGCATCGGGGTCGGACAGTATCAGCACGACGTCAATCAGAAGCAGTTGCGCGAGGGACTGCACCAAACGATCACGCAGTGCGTGAACGCGGTCGGAGTGGATCTCAACGCCGCCTCGGCCTCGCTGCTGCGCTACGTCGCCGGTATTCAATTCGGCACGGCGCAGAACATCGTCGAAGCGCGCAAGCAAAAAGGCGGGTTTCGCGCGCGCGAAGAATTGGCGGGGATTCCGGGCATCGGCCCGAAGACCTACGAACAATGCGTCGGATTCCTCCGGATTTCCGGCGGGACCAACCCGCTCGACAATACCGCAATTCACCCAGAGTCCTATCCGCTGGTAGAGAAGATCGCCGCCGCCGCGGGAGTAGCCATCACCGAACTCCTTGGCAACGAGGCAGCGCTCGAAAAAATCCAGATGGAGGCTTTCGTTAACGATGCGCCCGGTCCGCTCGCGTTGCGCGATATCCTCAAAGAGCTGGCCCGGCCGGGCCGCGATCCGCGCCGCCGTTTCCGCGCGGCGCGCTTCGACGAGAAGGTGCGCAGCGTAGCGGACCTCAGCGTCGGCCAGGATCTCGAGGGCATGGTCACGAACGTGACCGACTTCGGGGCCTTCGTCGATCTCGGCGCTGGGCAGGACGGCCTCGTGCACCTCTCTGAACTGAGCCACCGCTACGTGAAAGATCCGCGGCGCGTGGTCCACGTGGGCGAAAGCGTGCGTGTGAAGGTGATCAAGATTGAACAAGACCCCGTGCGCATTTCGCTCTCGGTGAAGGCGCTCGAGAAGCCCAAAGAGAGCCCGCCCCGCCGGCCTGCACGTCCGGAAAAGCCCATGGCCGAAGGCGACGCGAAGCCGCGCGAACAAGAACGTCAACCCGATCGTAGCCGTCCGGCGCGTGAGGGCGGACGTGCGCCCGCGGCGCGTGAGCAGGGCCAGCGGCCGAGACCGGATCAAAAACCGAGATCAGATCAACGCTCAAGATCGGATCAGCGGCCCGATACACGCGACAGGGACCGGAAAAAACCACGCCCGAAGCGCGAAGAGATGGCGGCCATTCCTGCGTCGACGCCGCTGGTCAACACCCAGCTCGCCGATCAGCTCGAAGCATTGCGCGCCAGTCTCGGCATGGGATCGTAGCGCGCGAATTCCGGATCAGTCACCGCCCGATTCGTCGATCGCCTGGATCGCTTTCTCTGCGAGGGCCTCGTCCACATAAATCGTGACCTGGCCAAGCTTGCCCGCCGCGACCGGGAGGACCCGGTGCGACAACGGCGAGTTCGGAAAACTCTCAATGCCGCGATCTCGCAAGAGCGCCATGATGACGTCCGCCTCAACATCGTCGGCACAAACCCGAACGGCGACGACAGGCCGTTCCTCTGAGCGATCCGTCATGTCAAAAATCCTCCTCGGGCTGCGACACATGAAGTGTCCGAAGAAATCATTGTAGCGTCTTCGAGGGAGAGCATCCAGACCCTTGCGGGGCATGGACTTGCACGAATTGGCGCCGATTCCGTTGCGAATGCTTGACTGGGCGGGTGGGCCGTGTTATCTTTCCCGACTTTCTAAGTCAGTCCGGCGAAATAGGTTACACGGTTTTTACACGCCGGATCGGTCGAGGAAAGCGGAAGAAATCCGTAGGCGTAGTGCCGCCGGAGAAGCGTCGGCCGATTCATCGACGGCGCAGACACCGGCAGGGGAGTACATAAACGATGCTCAAGCGCGAAATGCAGAAGTTCAAGAAGCTGTTACTGGCCGAGAGCGAACACTTGCTCCAGGGCATACGGACCATCGGCAAGGACACCCTCGAGGCGGCGAACGCCGAAGTGGCGATGGACTTGTCTAGCTTCGCGGAGTCGGGGACGGACACGAACGATCGCGAGACGGCAATGCGTCTGGCGAGCGGCGAGTCGCAGATGTTGCGCGATGTCTCCGAAGCGCTCGATCGAATCGACGAAGGGACTTACGGCAAGTGCATCACCTGCAATAAAGAAATCGCAAAGAAGCGGCTGGAAGTGTTTCCGGCGGCCAAGCGCTGCATCGAGTGCGAATCACGCCACGAAAAAGAGATGAACCATCGCTAGGCCGGTCGCGCCGGGCCTTGGGCTAAGCACTCCTATGACGGGCCGCGCAACACAGCTCCGTTGGATCGCATCCTTGGGCGCCTCCGCGCTCATAGCCGATCAACTGAGCAAAACCATCGTCCGCGCGGTGGTCGAGACGGACCTCCCATCACGCGACGACGTTTTTTTTCAGTGGGTCCGCCACAGCAATTCAGGGATCGTCGGCGGCATGTTCCGCGATCTTCCATTGATCGCCTATCTTGCGCCCCTGGCCGCGCTCGGGGTGCTGGTCTACCTCTTCTGGCATCTGGACGCCGGATCGAAATGGCAGTCGACCGCCTTCGGGTTGGTGTTGGGCGGCGCGCTCGGGAATCTCATCGACCGCGTGCGCCTTGGCGGAGTGACGGATTTCCTCCAGTTCCATTTCTACTTTGTGCCCTTCGATTTTCCGTGGAAGTATTTCCCCGCGTTCAATGTGGCCGACTCGTGTATCGTGGTGGGGGTGGCGCTGCTCGTGATTACGTGGGGCGGCCCCCAGCGCAAGGAAAACGATGATCCCCGTCCTGTTTAAGATCGGCCCGATCGCGATTCATTCCTACGGCCTGATGATCGCCGTGGGGTTCCTGGCCGGCCTGTATTTCGTCCAGCGCGACGCGGTCAAGCGCGGATACAATCCAAAAATTTTCTCCGACCTCGCGTTCATCCTTCTGCCGCTGGGCGTCGCCGGCACGCGCCTCGCCCACATTCTGATGTTCCCCGGGGAATACTCCTGGAGCGACCCTGTCGGCTGGTTCGCCGTGTGGCGCGGCGGGCTGGTGTTCCAGGGCGCGCTCCCGCCGACGCTGCTTTTCACCGTTTGGTATCTGCGCCGGCACAAAGTGCCCTTCTGGCCGGCCTGCGACATCATGTTTCCCTATGTGCCGCTCGGGCACGCCTTCGGGCGAATCGGCTGTTTTCTGAACGGCTGCTGCTACGGCAAGCCGACCAGCGTCGCGTGGGGCATTCCCGCTCACCGGGTCCCGTGGGACACGGGCCAGCCGCCCACGGGAAGTCCAGCCTTCCTCGAACACATGGGCCGCTTCAGCGATGTGACCGCGGCCTCGCACTGGTCCCACGCGATTCACCCCACGCAGTTGTACGAGTCGGCGGGCCTGTTATTTCTGTTTGGAGTCATGCTGCTGCTGCGCAAGCGCTGGAACCCCTTCGCCGGATTCACGATGCCGGTCTATTTTGTCCTTTACGGGGTGCTTCGTTTCATCGTCGAAATGTACCGGGGAGACCATAATCCGGTGCATGTCGGCGCGCTGACCGACCAGCAGTTTTTCGCGCTGGCCTGTGCCGCGGCGGGCGTGATCTTGTTCGCCATCCTGGCAATCCGCGCCCGGCGCAGACCGCAGCCTGCGGGCAATCCCCGAACGCCCCTGAAACAAGTGCGCTAGTCCCCAAGCTCCGCTTGTCAGATAACCCTTACTCGACCGTTTCAAAACGGGGCGATCTCGGTTGAAACACTTGACAAACAGTGGAACGTTTGTTAATTAATACCCTGTTGCTGCGGGGGCATGCAAAACCGGGGGATCCTGAAATGCGTCCAGCCAAGCTTAGTTCCAGTCTGTTTCTCGAGTTACCGCCAGTTCTGGCCCATTACGTTGAGGCGGAACGCCACCTGTGGGTGGAGGGCAATCCAAAGCAAGGGCGCCTGAGCGTTCTGGGCCGTTCCGGAGGTTTCACCGACCACGAAACGCTCGCGGTCGAGCGGCGGCACCTGGTGGCCACGCTCGGGGTCGAGCGCACGCGTGCGCTGCTGTACCGCATGGGTTTCGAGCAGGGCCGGCGCGACGCCGCACGGCACATGCAAACCTTCGGGGAGAATGCACGGCTCGCCTTGCAGGCGGCGCTGGTGTTCGGGCAGTTGCAAGGGCGCTTCGTCGCCGAGACGCGCCGCTTCGACTACGATGCGGAAAAGAAAACCTTGCTTCGAGAGATTGTGGTGTCCATGAGCAGCGAGGCTGCCGTCCAGCGGATGGCCGGCCTGGGCGCGAAAGGCGGGTGCGCGTGCTGGAACACGGCGGGCTACTTCGCCGGACACACGAGCGAGATTCTCGGCAAGCGCGTGTTGACGATGGAGTCCGGGTGCTCGGCCTGCGGCTCGGAGCAGTGCGCGTACACCAGCAAACTGGACGCGGAATTCGGCGAGGAGGCAAACTGGATCCGGCAGGCACTCCAAGGCGAGAGCGTCGATGAGGAAGTGCGGTCGCGCGACGCGATGGTGACGAGCGCGCAGCGTGCCGCGCGGCGCGCGCAGATGGCGTTGACGGGACTGAACCGGCGCCTGCGCAGCGACCTCGTGCTCGAAACGGTGGTCGCAGAGTCCGAGGCGATGGCGCCGGTGGCGCAGCGCGCGCGTCAACTGATGGCGTCGGACGCGCCGGTGATCATCCACGGCGAACCCGGCACCGGCAAAGAAACGATCGCGCACACGATCCACAACGGCAGCCAGCGCAAGAAGAAGCCTTTCGTCGAAGTCGATTGCGTCGGGCTCACGGACTCGCTGCTTGAGCAGGAACTCTTCGGCTTCGAGAAAGACGCCTTTCAGGGCGCGACGCTCAAGCACACGGGCGCGTACCTGCGGGCCAATGGCGGTACGCTGTATCTCAACCGCGTGACGGCGCTGTCGCACGAAATGCAGGGCTTGCTGCTGAAAGCGATCCAGACCGGGCAGGTGTGGCCCAAGGGCGCGGAGGAGCCGTCGCGTGCGGATGTGCGCGTGATCGCGGCCGTGCAGGAAGACCCGCTCGAGGCCAAGGAAGCGGGGGAGATCCGCGAGGACTTTTACTACGCGCTGGCAGTCGGCCGACTCGATGTGCCGCCGCTGCGCGAGCGTCAGACGGACATCCTGCGGCTGGCGGAGGACTTCCTGCGCGACTTCCAGAAGAAATACGAGCGGCCCCGGGTGAGCATGTCGGCCGCCTTCAAGCAGGTGCTGCTCGATTGCGCCTGGCCGGCCAACGTGCGGCAATTGCGCAACGTCATCGAGCACGCGGTGATCATGTCCAGCGGCGGCGAGCTCGAGCCGAAGGACCTGCCCGAGGAAATCTTGGCGACGCGCTGGATGAAACAGCCGGGCGACCTGACGCCGGAAGTGATCAAAGCGACGCTGAGCCGGACGAACAACAACCGGAGCAAGGCGGCGGAGATGCTCGGCGTCGGGCGGACGACGCTGTGGCGCTCGATGAAACGCTACGGGATCGAATAACTCTTTGCTCTGTGTTAGGCTCCCCGCGCGAGAAGGCGGGGAGCCTTCACTTTTTTCCGGCATAGGAATGCGGACCGATGTGGCGCTTTGTGCAAATCAGCGACCCGCACCTCGGGAGTACCACCGACGGCCACTGGAACAACGGCTTCGTCGGCACGATGATGCCGGGCGTGATGCGCTGCCTGCGGCGCGACCTGCGCGAGATTCGGCCGGAGTTCATTTTGGCCACGGGGGACCTGGCCGACGGGTCGTCACGCGACACCGTGTTCGCCGGGCGCGACCTGATCGATTGGCTGGGGTTTCCGTATTACCCGATGGGCGGCAATCACGATTTCTCGGTGGAGGAATCGCGGCGCTGGTTCCGCGAGGCCTACCACGCGCGGCTCCCCGGCGGCCGGACCTACTATTCGTTCACGCGCCACGGGCTGCATTTTGCGGTGCTGGACCCGCTGTGGCTGTGGCGCAACAATTCGCTCATGCCCGTGCCGGAGCCGAACACGAAGACGGTCGCGGCGCCGGGCGAGGAACGCGGGCGTTGGGCGCTACCGGTCGAGCAATTGGCCTGGCTCGACGCGGACCTCCGCGTCCATGAGGGGCAGCCGGCGATCGTGGCGTGCCACTACCCCGCGATCGGCATCCCGGAGCGCATGCGCCGGCCGAATATGGCGGACGCGGGGTGCTTGGAAAATGGCGGCGATCTCATCGCGGTGCTACGCAGCCATCCAAACGTCCGCGCGGTATTTTCCGGACATCTGCACATGAACATCATCGAAGTCGTCGAGGGCGTGACGCACGTAATCACGTCGGCGCTGCCCGAGTATCCGACCGAATACCGCGAGGTGGCCGTGCATGAAGATCGACTCGTGGTCACGACACGCGGCCTGAGCGATCCGTCGTTTGCGGCGCGGTCGCTGATCGAGGGCAAAGAGTGGACAGCGGGGGAGGCGCAAGACCGATCGGCGACGATCCCGCTTACTTGACCGAGATCACGAGGATCAGTTCGCCCGATTCAAGGCGGAGTCCGCCGAGGTTCAATTGCGTGCCGGGCTTGATCTGGAGCGTCGTGTCGAGCGCGTTGACCGTCTGCGAACCGTCCCGCGAGCGCGCCGTGATACGCGCGCGTAGCCGCACGCGGCCGTCCTCAAGTTGCGCGACCGGCGTAATGTGCAGCGTGTACTTCTGATTGACGTGGATCGTCTGCTCCTCGCCGTAGGGCGCGGGGATTTCAGCCGACTGCACGCGGTTGAAGGTGTCGAAATCCAGCGAAGCGAGCGCACGGCGGACGTTCTCGAGGCCCGGGCCGAAGGACTGCTGGGCGCGGCCTTCGCGGCGCGCCTCGACCGCCACCATCGTGACGGAGACCGGGTCCGCCGGGACTTTCTCTCCCGCGGCGGTCAGCGATACAGCGAATATAAGCAGCCCGGCTGGGCCCATTACCACATGTCTCCCTCGGGCACATGGACCCACACCGTGGTCGTGCCGTCGTCGGCGACGGTCACTGCCGTCGTCGCGCCCTGGATTTCCGTCGAGCGCTCCTCGATCACCGTCGCCTCGATCGGCTTGGGGCCGGTCGAGACAATGGATAACACCGACACCGTCACGACGAGCGCGGCAGTGGCGGCGGAAAACATCGCCCACAGGCGCACGGGACGCGCGGCCGGCGCGGCCTCGACGCGATCCTGGAGCTGGCGCAGGAACGCAGGCAACTGCGCATCGGCAATTTCCGGCGCGGCCTTGCGCACGGCGAAACCGGCGCGCATGCGCTCGAGCCCCGCGAGGTAAGCGCGACAGGAAGGGCAGGCGTCGAGATGCGATCGGAGCGCGGCCGAATCAGCGGCGCCGTCGAAGATGCGCTCGACGTTGATTTCTTGCGGGCAGCTTTTCATTTTATCGTCCCTCCACCACGCCCATGTCCGACAGGGCGCGTTGCATTTTCTTTCGCGCATGGTGCAAGCGGCTCATCACCGTGCCCAGACTGCACTGCATGACTTCGGCCATCGCTTCATACGATAGGCCCTGTAACTCGCGAAGCACTATCGCCGTCCGGTGCTTCTCCGGCAGCGACTTCAGCGCCGCATCGATCGCCACGCCCAATTCCTGCGACTCCGCGCGCTGATCCGGCTGTTGCGTGGACGCCGGCGCGTCTAGGATTTGCCCGTCGGGCGTCTCGAGCGCGACCGTGCGCAGCTTGCGCTTCTTGAAAAAATCCTTGCAGCGGTTCGCCGTGATCCGCAAGAGCCAGGTCTTGAAACTTGAGTCGCCGCGGAAACGCTTCAAGCCGCCGTGCGCCTTCATAAACACTTCCTGCGTGAGGTCCCACGCCTCCTCGCGTTCGCGCACGTAATGGTACGAGAGCGCGAACACGTCGTTGCGATAGCGCCGGACGAGTTCCTCGAAGGCGCGATAATCCCCGCTGCGCGCCTGCGCCACCAAGCCGGAATCTTCGGCCTCGCGGAGCGGTACGGCGGATATCGCGTTCGTCGTCGTCACAGCGCCGCTAGGATATCGGAACCGCAGGCTTAAGGGCATTCCCATGGCTTTCCCCTTTGGCTACAGGGAGTTAGACGCGGGGGTGGGGGATTCATTCACAGGGAAGGAAATTTGTTAGATATCGAATATTTTCGAGGGTAGACGATGGGAGGAATAGGAAGAATGGGACTTATAGGAGCGATGAGACTTATGGGACGCCGCGCTCGAGCTTAGGATAGGGCCGGGGATGGCCGGCTTGAGCGGGGGGTGGGCGAGCTTTATCATCCGGCGCGGTTCGACTTGGGAGCTAAGGCAATGACGCAACAGACGGCAGTAGATCTGGTGACGATGACGCTGGAAGAGGCGATAACGGGGCGGCGGTCGGTACGGGGCTTTTTGCCTACGCCGGTGCCGCGCGAGGTGCTTGAGCGGGTCTTCGAGTGGGCGCAGCGGACGCCCTCGAACTGCAACATCCAGGCCTGGAAAGTTTTCGTGGCCTCGGGCGCGGCGCGGGACCGGATCCGCGCCAAGCTGATCCATGCCGTGATGTCCGGCGCCCCCTCGCGGCCAGACTACGACTACCCCAGCAAATTCGAGGGCGAGTACCGCAAGCGGCAGGTGGATTGCGCCGTGGCGATGTACTCGGCGATGGGTATCGGCCGCGAGGACTCGGCCGGGCGCGCGAAGGCGAGTTTGCGAAATTTCGAACTTTTCGACGCGCCGCACGTGGCCTTCATCGGGATGCACAAGAGTTTCGGGACGACGGTGGGTCTCGACGTGGGCATGTACGCGCAGACGCTGATGCTGGCCATGCACGCGCACGGGATTGCGAGTTGCGCGCAGGGGAGCATGCGCTATTACCCCGACGTGGTGCGCGAGGAATTCCCCGGCAACGACGATATCGGAATCCTCTTCGGGATTTCCTTCGGCTACGAAGACCCCGAAGTACCGGCGAACGCGACGCGAACGGTGCGCGACCCCATCTCGGCGAGCGTATTCTTCAAGGACGAATAAATAAAACGGAAAGGTAGGGTGGGCTTCAGCCCACCACCCTTGATCGCGAGACGGCGTGGGGAGGTGGGCTGAAGCCCACCCTACCTGGGAAACGTTAGTTCACGAATCGCGGAGCAGTACAAAATCCGCAATGCCTAGCATGGCTTCGGTGTAGGTGGAGGCGGGGAGGGCGTCGAGCGCGGCGCGGGCTTTGCTCGCGTAGTCGCGGGCCAACAACTCGGTTTTCTCGCGTGCGCCGGCCGTGCCTAGTATCTCGCGTACCCAGGCGCGATCACGGTCGGTCATCGCGGCGTATTTGAAATCGTCCAGGCGGCGGACGTCGGCCGGGCCGAGTGTGCGTTTGAGATAAAGAATCGGCAGGGTGACTTTTCCTTCGACGAGATCGCCACAAGACGGCTTGCCGAGGGTGGTTTCGTCCTGATCGAGATCGAGCAAGTCGTCCGCGAGTTGGAAGGCCGTGCCGACGCCCATACCGAAATCGAAGAGCGCGGAGACATAGGGCGACTCGAGCAGGACCGCCGGGCACGAGCAGGCGACCGCGAAGAGGCTAGCCGTTTTTTTCTCGGCGAGGCGGATGCAATCCTCTTCTTCGAGTTCCTTCTGCTTGCGGCCGAAGTTGATGAGTTCGCCCTCGGCCATCTGGTGAATCGAGTGCAGCGCGCTGCGGATGACCGCGGTTGATTCGTAGTGCGTGAGGATGTCCAGCGAGCGCGCGACGAGGTAGTCCCCGCCGAGCACGGCCGTATGATTGTCCCACAGGCGATTGAGCGAGGTCTCGCCGCGGCGGGTGTCCGCGCGATCGACCACGTCGTCGTGCGCGAGCGACGCCAGATGGAGCAACTCCATCGCCGCGGCCATTTGGGTGAATCGGGAGAGTTGCGGGGCATCCAAAGCGCCCGCCGCCAAAAAGGTCAGCGCGGGCCGAAGCATTTTTCCGCCAAGCCGCGGTGGCGTCGCGCCCGGCCCGTAGACCAACCGAAACGCGTCGGTCCATTCGCGCGTGACCAAGGCCCGGGCAGCGTCCAGCGGCCCGTCAATCTGCGTGTACCACTGTTTCAATGTGAATGCGGTGGTCATTGTGCGATCTTAGCATAGCGGCCTCACGTTTTCGCGGCGCAACCCCCACCTGTCGCAAGGGATTAACTTTTCGGTATTCCGTATCGCATATCGTTATCGAGATGACTTGACGCCGCCGCTGTAGTCAACGAGGGCCCATCCATATGTGCGGCATTCGTTCCGCGAAGTATCAGTGGTATTACCTACTCGCGCTGCCGGTGTGTGGATTTGTTGCCGCCTTCATCGGACTCAACTGGCTCAGTTTTTTTGGACCGCAAACCGTCGCCGTTGTGGAGGAGCCAGCGCGAGCGCCAGAACTCGCTTCTAATCGAGATGCAACGGTCGCCGCGCTGGAGGAACGAGTCCATGAATTGGAAAGCGATCTGGCCAAGGCGCGAGCGGAAGTTCAGACGCTGAAATCTCGGCAAGACACGGACTGGGCGTCGATCGCGGATTTGGTCGATGAGATTGCATTGACCCCGCCGGCCGACGGCGCAAGATCGATCGACTACGATTGGTTTATCCGTTCGACGTGGCGCAGGTCCGACCGGAGCCTTGAAGATGGGCTATTCAGTTTCATTCGCTGGGCGACCCTTGGCGAAGCTGGCGCGAAGGCACTCGTAGACGCCGTGCGCAATCCGAATACTCCGCTGGAGAAACGCAAGAAGTTGCTCGAAGGGCTCGCGTTTATGCCCTATCCGGTCGCGCTCGACTTGTTGCTGGCGCCGCCACCCGATGTCGCGGCAGCAGCCAACTACTCGATTCGCGACGCGCTCGGCATGTTTGCTCGCACCATGGAAGTACTCCCGGTAGAACAGGCGGGAAAATATATCGCCCCGCTGCGTGCGGCGGCCCAGACAGAGATCGCCGAAACGCCCACGTCGCAGGAAGGTTGGCGACTGGCGGCGGTACTGGCATTCACGCGAGGGGACGCACAGTGCCGACAATGGTTTCAGGACCCGGTGCAGCGACAAAAAAGTGCGATGACAATGCTCGATATCTTGGACTGGCTGGGCGGCGACGATTCCCGAACTGTCGTAGAAAGCATTGGATACATGGACACTCGCCCCGATGTTCGCAAGAGGGCTTCGCAAGTCCTTTCCGAATGGTGATTCCTCGATGGGCGGCGTGGCGCGATTCTACTTTGCCACCGCCATATTGTCCGCCATCCGGCAGAGGATTTCCGCACCCTTCTTCAGGTTCTCGTCCGAGGTGGCGAAGCTGATGCGGAAGTGGGTGTTGCGGTTACTGAAGACGTTTCCGGGGATGATGATGAGGTTGTTCTCGATGGCCTTTTTGCAGAAGGCCTCGCCGTCGCCGCCGGGCGCGGCGGGGAAGATGTAGAAGGCGCCGGTGGGCTTCGTCACGTCGAAGCTGTCCTTGAGCAGGCCGTAGATGAGGTCACGCTTGCGGCGGTAGGCTTCGACGTTCGCGGAATAGTCCGTCGTCAGCGCGGTGACCGCGGCGTGCTGCGCCATCGAGGGCGCGCAGACAAAGGTGTACTGCTGCAAGGTGTTCATCTGCTGGATGATCTCGGCCGGGCCGGCGGCAAAGCCGACGCGCCATCCGGTCATCGCGGCCATCTTGGAGAAGCCATTGAGCACGAGGGTGTTCTCGTATTTTCCGGCCATGGTCGCGGGCGGGGTGTCGTAAGTGAGTTGCTCGTAAATCTCGTCGCTGATGAGAAGCAGCTTGTGCTTCTTGGCGACTGCGGCGAGCGCGCGGAGCTCGGCATCGGTCATCGCGACGCCGGTCGGGTTCGAGGGGGAGTTCACGATGAGAATTTTGGACTTCGGGGTGATCGCTGCTTCGACCTGCTCGGGCCGCAACCGGAAATCCGGGTGGGTGTCAACGTTGACGCACGTGCCGCCGAGGAAGTTGACGAGGTGCTTGTAGATGACGAAGTAGGGATCGGAGAAGATGACCTCGTCGCCGGGGTTCACCGTGGCCGCGAGCGCAAGGAAGAGTCCGCCGGAGACGCCGGCGGTGATCATGACGTTTTCGAGCGGCACGCCGAAAACGCGCTGGTAGTAGTCCGAGCAGCCCTGGCGGAGCGGCTCGATGCCCCAGG
>VFKU01000469.1 GCA_009885415.1 Rhodothermota bacterium | reverse complement strand
GCCCGCTCGAAGCGGTATCGCCTACCTTATATACTCCTGCGAATCCCAAGGCGGCCGCATCTCTCCAGCAGCGCGCGGACCGGCCCGGACCCGATGCCGAAACGCATCGTAACGCACGCCCAGAAGGCGGGAAGGTAAACGTAGAAATGAAGTCATTCCAGGAATCCTTCAAGCGCGTCATCGCAGCCACTCTCGGACTTGTTCTGTCGATCTCGGCGGCCGTATCCCACGCCGATTTCCAGGCCGGCATCGCGTCGGTCGATGTGACGCCGAAAAAACAGATGGGCGTTTCCGGTGGACTCGGCACACCGACGCCCACCAAAGAGACCAAGGGCAAGCTCGAAGTTCGCGCGCTGGTGTTTGCCGACGGCCCGACACGCACCGCGATCGTCAGCGTACCCTTCATCGGATTCCCGGGTGTCTTGGCCGAGCGGGTCCGCGCGAAAGTGAAGGGCGTCAAGCCGGAAGCGATCATGATCGGCTCGACGCACACGCACAGCGCGCCGGACATGTACGGCTTTCTCGACGAAAAAGGAAACTGCACCGCCGATCTCGAGTACATCGATTTCGTCTGCGACAAGGCCGCGGCCGCCATTGAAGAGGCGGTTGCTCAGCTCCGGCCCGCGTCGCTTAAAATTGCGACCGACAAGGCGAAGGGCAAAATCGCGTACAACTACTACGCGCCACAGCTCTACGATCCGCGCTGCCACGTGCTGCAAGCGATCGGCGCCGACGGCAAACCTTTCGCCACGCTCGTGAACTATGCGATCCATCCCGAAGTGCTCGGGCCCGGCCGTGGCATCCTCGCACCCGACCTCATCGGACCGCTCCACGACCGCATCGCCGAGCAGGGCGGCGGCATGGGCATCTTCATGAACGGCGCGCAGGGCGGCATGGTCACCGCCGATTGCCGCGGGCCCGACGGCAAGGATGTGCAGACCTGGGACGAGTGCATCCGCATCGGCAACGCTCTCGCCGACGAAGCGCTGCGCATCGTGTCCGCCGCGCCCGTGCAGGCCGCGCCCAAGCTCTGGGTCGGCGCGACCCCGCTGATCCTGCCGGTCGATAATCCGCTGTTCCGCCAGATCATCAAGACCTCGCCGCTCGGCTACAAGCTCGCCGACGACAACACCGTCACCACCCAGCTCAACGTCGTCAACGTCGGTACCGCGCAGATGCTGACCGTTCCCGGCGAGGCGCTGCCCAATATCGGCTACTACCTCAAGCGCAACATGTACGGCGACAGCAATTTCCTCTTCGGCCTCACCAACGACGCCTTCGGCTATCTGATGGTCAAAGAAGACTTCAACAGTTTCGATCGCTACGAGTACATTTCGCGGACCTCCCTCGGAGAAAACGCGGCCGATCTCTACGTCGAACAGGCGCTTGCTTTCGTAAAGGCCTCGCCTCGGCCGATCAAGTAAGACTCCGGGACCCGAAGAGGCAAGGAGGGGCATCGCGATGCATTTGGGCAATCGCTTGTATGGACGGAGCATAGTCTTCCGCTGCACCGGCGGATTCGCTTGTGCGTTGGCGTTCCTTATCGTGTTCGCATCCACCTTCTCCGCCAATGCGCAAACTCCGGTCAGCTTCGCAGGCGATGTATGGCCGATCCTCGCCGCACGCTGCGTCGAGTGTCACGGCGGCGACAAACAAGAAGGCAAACTCCGGCTCGATTCTCCCGAAGCGATCCGCGCCGGCGGCGAATACGGCGCGATCGTCGTCGCCGGCGATCTCGCCAAGAGCACGCTCTACGAGCTGATCACCAAAGACCACACCGATCCCGATCGCATGCCGAACAAGGGCGAGCCGCTCAGCGCCGCGGACATCGCGACCCTGCGCACGTGGATCGAGCAGGGTGCCACGCTTGACGGCTGGTCGCCGGAATTGCTCAAAGCGATCCCGGTGAAGGACACCGCAGTCATAGTCCTTCCCGCCGCCGACGCACTCCCGCGCGAAGCGCTCACCTACAACCGCGACATCCGGCCGCTGCTCTCGAATTTCTGCTTCCCCTGCCACGGCCCCGACAAAGGCGCGCGCAAAGTGGACCTGCGTCTCGACGACGCCGCGATCGCCACCGCCCTGCGCCCGAGCGGCGTCCGCGCGATTGCGCCGGGCCAGCTTGCCGAAAGCGAGGCCGTCCGCCGCTTGTTTCATCCCGACGCGGCCAAGCGCATGCCGCCCGCCGATCAGAACCGTCAACCCACCGACGAAGAGCGCCGGAAAATCGCCGCGTGGATCGCGCAGGGCGCGGTCTACGAGCCGCACTGGAGTTTCGTCGCGCCGCGCCGCGCGGAACCGCCAGTGGTCGCGGGACTGGAAAATCCCATCGACCGCTTCGTCGCGGACCGGCTCGCAAAAGAGGGCCTCGCGCTCTCACCACAGGCGGACCCCGCCGACCTTGTGCGCCGCGTTAGCTTCGATCTTGCCGGTCTGCCGCCAGCCTCTGCGCAGGTCGAGGCATTCCGAAAAGAACCGAGCGACACGGCCTACGAAAAACTAGTAGACGAGTTACTCGCCTCGCCGCGCTACGGCGAGCGCATGGCCGTGCACTGGCTCGACCTCGTGCGTTACGCCGACACGAACGGCTACCACTCCGACGAATCGCGCAAAGTCTGGGCCTACCGCGATTGGGTGATCGACGCCTTCAACGCGAACAAGCCCTACGACGCCTTCGCGCGCGAACAACTCGCCGGCGATCTGCTGCCGAATGCCACGCGCGATCAAATCGTCGCCTCGTCCTACAACCGCATGAACCAAATCACCGCCGAGGGCGGCGCCCAGCCGGGCGAGTACATCGTCAAGTACGCCGCCGATCGCGTGCGCAACGTCTCCGGCGTGTGGCTCGGCGTGACGATGGGCTGTGCGGAATGCCACGACCACAAATTCGACCCTTTCCTCTCGAAAGATTTCTACAGCCTCGCGGCCTTCTTTGCAGACGTGGAAGAAGTCGGCGTGTATACCGGCGGAAAGCGGTGGGATCCGACCTTCTTCCTGCCGACGCCGGAAGAGCAGGCGGAGATTGATCGCCTGCGTGCCGAGATTGGGGAGAAGGAGTCGGCGATTGCCGCGACGGATATTTCCACGCCGCAACAGGCGTGGGAGGAGCACCTGCGCGCGGGGCCGCTCTCGGCGTGGCGCCCCGTGTGGCCGGCCGAGGTAGTGTCCGAGGGCGGCGCGACGATGACCCCGCTGAACGACTATAGCGTCCTCGCGACGGGGACGAACCCGAGCACTGACAAGTACACGGTGACACTGGGAAAGACGGATCGCGCGGCACCGGCGTTCCGGCTGGAAGTGCTCGGCGATCCAATCCT
>VFKU01000252.1 GCA_009885415.1 Rhodothermota bacterium | reverse complement strand
TGTAGGCCTTCGCGCCGGTCGCCTCGGCCGTCGCCCGCGCCGCGTCTTCGCGCGTGTCCATCACCGCAACGAGTTGCACGCCCGCCGACTTCTGGATCGCCTCGACGTAGGCCTGGCTAATTCGCCCGCAACCCGCCAATCCGATCCGCGTTTTTCCGTGTGTCATGTTCGCCTTTCAGACCCGAAGTTGGCGGGCGGTCTCCACGACCGCCTCCGCGATGTACCGCACGTCTTCATCCGTATAGAACTCGTTCCACGGCAGCACGCAAATCGTGTTCAGCGCCTCGACCGTGCCGGGGTAATCTTCGATGTTGTATTCCACCGGCGGCAGGCCCTGGCGGTGCGGCCCGCGGAAGGGGAAGCCGCTCTTGCCGAAAGTCACCTGGTCGCGGAAAATCTCGCAGGCAAACGCCGGCTTCTGAATGTAGCGCGGCGCGCTGAAGATGCCGCGCTCCTTGAGTGCCCGCGCGAACGCGTCCACGCCGCCCGTGATCTGCGCCGGGTCAATGCGCAGACAGTATTTCCAATACACATGCTTGCTGTCCGGCGTCAGCGCCGGCGCGTACACGCCATCGAGGTCCGCGATCAGTGAAGTCATCAGGTCCGCGTTGCGCACGCGCGCACCCACCACCTTCTCCACCTTCTGCAACTGCGCGCAGGCCACCGCGCCGCACAATTCCGTCATGCGGTAGTTGAGTGCGAGGAAATAATGGTCCGGGTTCTTGTCACCGTAGCCCCAAGCCTTGTCGATAAACAGCCGCGTCCGGCGGGTATACATGTCGTTGTTGACCGTAACGATGCCGCCTTCGCCGGTCGTCATGTGTTTGCCCTGTTGTAGGCTGAAGCAGCCGATATCGCCGATCGTCCCCGCGCGGCGACCTTTGTACTCGGTGTAGAAGGCCTGCGCCGCGTCTTCGATCACCGGAAGGCCCTTCGATCGCGCCAGCTCCATGATCGGATCCATGTCGCAAGGGTTGCCGAAGAGGTGCGTCACCACGATGGCCCGCGTGCGCGATGTGATCTGCGCCGCAATCGTCTCCGCCGTCACGTTGTAGGTATAAGGATCGACGTCCGCGAACACAGGAATCGCCGTCTGATAGATGATCGGCGTCAGCGCGCCCATGTCCGTGATCGGCGTCGTGATAATCTCGTCGCCCGGCTCCGGATCAATCGCCGCAATTGCCGCATGGATCGCCGCCGTACCCGAGGTCGTACAGCGCGCATACGGCGCGCCATAGCTCTGCGCGAAGTCCGACTCAAACTGCGTCACCCACGTGCCCTTGGTGCAGTTCAAAGTGCCCGACTCAAGCACTTTCGTCAGGTTCTTCAACTCCTCCGGGCCGAAATTACGCCCCGAGATGTTCACATCGCTCGGCAGCTCGCGCACCCGTGACTTCGTCGGTATCGTCGCCATGTTTGTAGTACTCTCTCGCCAGTTTCTTGCCCGCATCCATCGGGACGGGCCACCGTGGCCGCGTCCTGCTCCCGCCTTACCTCCGGCTGCGAACAGCCAGTCTTCCCATCAGCTTCAAGTGGTCCCTCATCGCACGGCCCACGCGCATTTTCGACTCGCCGTATTGCCGCCGATGAAGCACCACCGGATACTCCTCCACGTGCGCGCCGGCCAATATCGCCTGCGCCAAAATCTCCGTCACACCCAAAAACCCGTTTCCCGTCAACCATTCCGGCCGATACCATTCGCGCCGGTACGCCCGGAACATGCTCGTGTAGCAATACAGTTTTTCCGGCAACACCAACCCGTACATCCGGCTCGCGCCCTTGCTCAACGCCAGCCGCCAGCCTTGCACATTCTCGACGCCGCCCTGCGGATGATAGGGCGACCCCGTCACAATGTCCGCGCCCGTCCGCTCCATCAATCCCAACAGTCCAAAAATCTCAGCGGGGTCGTAGGTGCAGTCCGAATCCAGCGTGCACACCACCTCGCCCGTCGCCAGGCCCGACGCCGTCTTCAACGCCTGCGTCAACCCGCGGTTCACTTCATGCCGCGCAACGTCCACCCGCACACCACTCACCTGCCCGAAGTGACGGCCCAACTCCTCGTGCGTCGTGTCCACGCTTCCATCGTCCACCAACACCAACTGCACGCGCGTCGCGGTCTTCAATTCGTCGACCGCAGGCATCAACCGCTCATGCAATTTCTCGATCGCACCTGATTCGTTGTAACAAGGAACTACTAATGTAACCGATTCAAAACCGCAGCCCTTCCGTTCCGCCCGGCGAAAGGCGAAGGGGAGCGCCACTTTCGTCGCCACGCGCTCAGGAATCGGGTTGGCTGTCATCGCGCCTCTGAAGTAAACTAAACTTGGATCGTTTTGGAACCATCTCCGCCAGCCGAAACACCTGCTGGCGCATGGGTCGCCGGGTTGGAAGAGCAATCAAAGTGCCATTTTATTACATTTTCGCAACCCGCTGATATGAAATCACTTATACCCTAAATGCTACCCTACCCGGCTCGATAGCCCGCACTCCCAAGCCAACCAATATTGTCAGCGCTGATAAATGTTTGTAGAGCTTGCAGGTCTTCCGCTTCTCAAACTATTCGCCTACTACGTTTCCCTTAGACAACATTGTCCCGCTACTCTTCCAGGGGCACTTGTTTCCCTAAAGTTTCAGCTTTTAAACGCCAATCGGCCAGCTCGCCTACCTTGAGGCTCAACCCAAGGCCCAGAACCTTCGATTCTCTGATACTAGAAACGTCACATTGCGACAAGAGATTACTCGATTTCCGGGCTCGCGAAAAACCATCGGGGCGCGCATACTTGCATGATTACGATTCGTTACACGGAAATCACGAGCGCCAACCGCTGAGCTTTGGGCGATCCCTCACCCGCAGCTTCTGCCAAGCCAAGGAGCAGGCAAAGTCCAGTAGAACAGCGGGTTGCGCGAATTCACCGCTCCCATCCCCGTAGAAGTTTGTCACCCGTGGCAACTCTTTGCCACGCATGTCGCCCCTTACCCCCCGCTAACACGCCGGGATAGCTGCAACCACCTATCGCGTCAAGAGTTAACTCCGCTTGCAAGTATGGAACGCATCTTGCACTCACGGACTCAGATTCGTGCTGTGCTGTCAGAACTAAAGGATATTACGCATGTTGCGTGTCGGCGTCGTTGGATACGGCTACTGGGGGCCAAACTTGGCCCGCAATTTTAGCCTTCACCCGAATTTCAAACTGATCCGAATCGCTGATCGCGATGCCGATCGGCGCGCTGCGGCGCGCCAAACGTATCCCGAAGTAGAGATCATCGCGGATGCGCAGCTCCTGTGCTCCGACCCCGAGATCGACGTCGTCGTCATTGCCACCCCGGTCTTCACCCACCACGAGCTGGCCCGCCAGGCACTTCTTAATGGCAAACACGTCTGGGTCGAAAAGCCGATGACCTCGACCTCCGAGCAGGCCAAGGAGCTCGTCGATCTCGCCGAGAGCCGCGACTTGATCCTCATGGTCGACCATACCTTCCTTTTCACCGGCCCCGTGCAGACGATGAAATCACTCATCGACCGCGATGAACTCGGCAGCCTCTATTACTACGACTCGGTCCGCATCAACCTCGGCATCTTCCAGCACGACATCAACGTCATCTGGGACCTCGCCCCGCACGACTTATCGATCATGGACTATCTCCTCGGACCCACGGCCCGCGCCGTCTGCGCCCACGGCCGAGGACACTACGACACCGGCCTCGAGGATGTCGCTTACGTCAGCGTCTTCTACGACAACAACCTCATCGCCCATTTCCATCTCAACTGGCTCTCGCCCGTCAAGATGCGCCGCACGCTCGTCGGCGGCTCGAAAAAAATGCTCGCCTGGGACGACATGAACCAGGAAGAGTCCCTCAAGGTCTACAACAAAGGAATGGACGTCAAGAACCGCGAAGGCATGTACAAAGTCCTCGCCACCCCGCGCTTCGGCGACATGTACGCGCCAGTCGTCCCCAACATCGAAGCGCTAAAAACCGAAGTCAACTACTTTAACCAGTGCATCATAAACGGTGAACGCCCCCACAACGACGGCAGCGCCGGACTCCGGATCGTCAAAATGCTCGAAGCCACCGACCGTTCGCTCGCGCGAGACGGTCGTGTCATCGAACTCGAGGACGCATGGGTGGCCAAGTAGGTCCCTACGTCCAAATCGACCCGAGCGTCGTGCTCGGCGAGGACGTACGGATCTTTGGTTTCGCCAATCTCTACGGTTGCAGCATCGGCGACCGTACCAAGATTGGGACCTTTGTCGAAATTCAGAAGAACGCGTCCGTGGGCACGGATTGCAAAATTAGCAGCCACACCTTTGTGTGCGAAGGAGTTAGGATCGGAAATCGCGTCTTCATCGGGCACAACGTCACCTTCGTCAATGACATGTACCCCCGCGCGACGAACGCAGACGGCTCCTTGCAGACCCAGGCGAACTGGAAAGTGCTGGAAACACATATCGAGGACGGCGCTTCGCTCGGATCGAGCGTCACCGTCCTCGCTGGGGTGAGAATTGGGGCCGGGGCCATTGTGGGCGCCGGCAGTGTGGTGACGAAGTCGGTCGGCCCGGGGGAAATCTGGGCCGGGAACCCCGCGCGATACATGCGCAAGGTGGACGCATAATGGAAGTACCATTTTTAGATCTGCCGATTCAGCACGCAGGGCTGAAGAACGAAATTCTCGTCGAATGGTCCGCACTGCTCGACCGCGCCGGTTTCATCGGCGGTGCCCCCGTCTCTAAATTCGAAGAGGAATTCGCCGCCGCCTGCCACGCCAAGCACTGCATCGCCGTAAGCAACGGCACCGACGCGCTCTTCCTTATATATAAAGCCCTCGGTGTTTCCACCGGCGACGAAGTCATCGTCCCCGCCAACACCTTCATCGCCACCTCCGAGTCCCTCAGCGCCGCCGGCGCCCAGGTCGTCTTCGCCGATTGCCTCCCCGGCACCTACAACCTCGATCCCGCCTCCGTCGAACGGGCCATCACGCCGCACACCAAAGGCATCGTCGCCGTCCACCTCTACGGCCAGCCCGCCGATATGGACACGCTGGGCGCGATCGCGAAACGCCACGGCCTCTGGATCGTCGAAGACGCCGCCCAGGCACACCTCAGCGAGTACAAAGGCCGGCGCATCGGCTCCATCGGCATCGCCTCCTCCTTCTCCTTCTATCCCGGCAAAAACCTCGGTGCCTGCGG
>VFKU01000723.1 GCA_009885415.1 Rhodothermota bacterium | reverse complement strand
GGCGCGGAAACCGCGGACTACGATTACCATGAGGACAACGATTACGATAAGGCCCGCCCGAGCTCGGGCCAACAAGGATTTTGGTACCCGCAATGACGCACGAACACGCTCCCCTCACCGCGCACCGGATGGGCATCGATACCCACCAGGAACCCGTCGTGTATATGCGGCGCGATTGCGGCGTCTGCCGCTCGGAGGGCTTCGAGGCCCAGTCGCGTGTCCGCATTCGCAACGGCAACCACGCCATCATCGCCACGCTCAACGTCGCCGACAATGAACTGATCCCCGCGGGCAGTGTCGGATTTTCCGAAGCGGCCTGGAAGCTCCTCGGTGTCGTCGAAGGCACGCCCATTCACGTCTCGCATCCGCGCCCCCTCCGCTCGCTCAGCCACGTCCGCGGAAAAATCTACGGCAACGAACTCTCCCGCGAGGCCATCGTCGAAATCATCGATGACATCGTCGCCGGCCGCTACGCCGACGTCGAGCTCGCCTCCTTCATCACCGCCTGCGCGCTGCACCGCATGTCGCTCGCGGAAATTGTCGATCTCACCCACGCCATGGTCGACGCCGGCGAACGCATTGACTGGGGCCGCCGCCCCATCATGGACAAGCACAGCGTCGGCGGACTCCCCGGCAATCGTACGACCATGCTCGTCGTCCCGATCGTCGCCGCGAACGGGCTCCTGATGCCAAAGACCTCCTCGCGCGCGATCACCTCGCCCGCCGGCACCGCCGACGCCATGGAGTGTCTCGCGCCGGTCGACCTCGACATCGCGCAGATTCGCCGTGTTGTGGACGCCGAAGGCGGCTGCATCGTGTGGGGCGGCGCCGTGCGCCTGAGCCCGGCGGACGACATCCTCATTCGTATCGAGCGCGCGCTCGATCTCGATTCTGAAGGACAACTCATCGCGTCCATCCTCTCCAAGAAGGCCGCCGCCGGTTCCACCCACGTCGTCCTCGACATGCCCGTCGGCCCTACGGCCAAAGTGCGCGACGCCGCCGCGGCCGCCGCACTCAGCGCGGTCCTGCGCGACGTCGCCCACGCCGTCGGCCTCGAGGTCCTCGTCGTCACTTCCGACGGCAGTCAGCCCGTCGGCCGCGGCATCGGCCCCGCGCTCGAAGCACGCGACGTGCTCGCCGTCTTGCGCCGGGAAAGGGACGCGCCCCGCGATTTGCGCGAAAAGTCCGTGGCGCTCGCCGGCCACGTGCTCGAACTTTCCGGCAATGTCCGCCAGGGCGAAGGCGCTCTCGTCGCCGAGCGCACGCTGAGCGAAGGCACCGCGCTACGCAAATTCATGTCCATTTGCACGGCCCAGGGCGGCTTCCGCGAACCGGAGATCGCCCCGCACCGCGCGCCCATTCACGCCGCGCGCGCCGGTGTCGTTGACGCGATCGACAACCGGCGTCTTGCGCGTGTCGCCAAACTCGCCGGCGCGCCGCACGATGCCTGCGCCGGCCTCGATCTGCACGTCAAACTTGGACAGCGCGTCGAGCGCGGCCAGCCCCTCTTCACTATCCACGCGCAGTCGCCGGGCGAGCTCAGCTACGCGCAGACCTTCGTCGAAAGCGGCTCCGAAATTATCGCCATCGAGGCCGAAGCATGACGCCCCTCGTCTTCGCGCTGCCCGAAAACGAAACCATTGCCGCCTCGCTCGCTTCGCGCATCGGCGCCGATCGCGGCGCCGCCGAGATCCGCCGCTTCCCCGACGGCGAGTCCTACGTCCGCCTCGACACGCCCGTCGCGGGCCACGAGGTCGCGCTCGTCTGCACGCTCGATCGCCCCGACGTAAAACTGCTGCCCTTGCTCTTCCTCGCGCGCCTTTGCAAAGATCTCGGCGCCGCGCGCGTCGGGCTCGTCGCGCCCTACCTGGCCTACATGCGCCAGGACCGCCGCTTCCGCCCCGGTGAGGCGATCACCTCGACCTACTTCGCCGAAATGCTCTCGCGCTCGGTGGATTGGATGGTCACCATCGATCCGCACCTGCATCGCCGTTCTTCGCTCAAGGAAATCTACCCCATCCCCGCGCGCGCGCTCAGCGCCGCGCCGCTCGTCTCCCGATGGATCCGCGAGCGCATCCGTGAGCCGCTGCTCATCGGGCCCGATGCGGAGAGCGCGCAATGGGTCGCCGCCGTAGCGGCCGGCGCCGGCGCGCCCTATGTCGTGCTGGAAAAAGAACGTCACGGCGATCGCGACGTGAGCGTCAGCGTGCCGCAGATCGATCGCTGGCGGCACCACACGCCCGTCCTCGTCGATGACATCATCTCGACCGGTCGCACCATGACCGAGACCGCCCGACACCTGCTCGCCGCCGGCATGACCGCGCCGATCTGCGTTGCCATTCACGCCGTCTTCGCAGAAAAGGCCTACACCGAGATGCTCGCCGCAGGCATCGCCGAAGTCGTCACCTGCAACACCATCCCGCACGAGACCAACCGGATCGACGTTGCCGAACTCCTCGCCCCGGCCATCCGCGAAATCGTCGCCTGAACTTTCGGAGCAGGAATTACGCCAACGCGATCAGACTCCGCACCAGCAGAATCAACCCCATCACCGCCACCGCCCCCAGCGTCAAGCGCTGAAACACCAGTTGGCCCAGGCGCGTGGCGAGGTGCAGCCCCGCCTGTGTGCCGAGGAAGACCGCGGGAATCAGCCCCGCCGCATACCACGCGATCTCGCGCGTGAGGATGCCGGAGACGACAAACCCGATCAGCGCCATAAATCCGGTGAACGCAAAATACGCCAGCGAGTTCGCGCGGAATTCGTCGCGCGACACACCGAGATTGGTCAGAAACAACACGATCGGCGGGCCGCTGATCGAGATGCTGCCCCCGAGAAATCCGCTTGCAAATCCGACCGGCAACAGCGCCGCGCGCGGATTGCGCAACGGCCTGCGCCAGCCCGACATCAGCAGCAGCGCCAGCACCACCATCAATGCGCCGACCCCCGCCTTGAACACCGGGCCGTCGAGCGTCTTTAGCAGGTAGATGCCCAGCGGGAGCCCCGCCATCCCGCCCAGCGCCAGCGGACCCACGATGCCGGCCTGTGCATGACGCCGCAGCGACCACGCCGCCGTGCCGGTGTTCAGCAGGCTCGCGATCGTCAGCGCCGGCACCACCGTCGTCGCCGGCAGGAACAACAAGAGTGGGGGAGCGACCACTATCGCCATCCCGAAACCCATGCACCCCTGGACAATTCCGCCAACGAAAAACAGCGCCAGCGTAAGCACATAGATGCCCATCGAGATTAACTGCTCCTTCATCAATCAGAGACTTTTTCGACCTTCAAGAAACACTTACCCCACTTGTCATTCTGAGCGGTAGCGAAGAATCTCCCCGTCGGTCAATAGGAGAATCGGCACAAGCAATCTCGCGATGCGTTCACGAGGATTTCTTCGCGCGATCCAAGCGATCTGGAAATAGTATCAACAATTTCAGTACTGGTTCAGGTAGCGCTGCGGATCGTCCGGCTGTTCGTCGGGCTCTTCCCAGTACGTCGCCGCGCCGGGCAGCCATTTCCGTTTCAGCGCGTCGATGCCCATCGCCGAACGGACGAGGCGCGTCGGGGTGATCAGGAGGAAGAATACAATCGAGAGGAACACGCGCGTCATCACCCAGTTCATGCCGATCGCGAACTTGATCCACGCCCAGAACACCGGCTGAAGCGCCCGCGGCGCAAAAACTCCGAGGCCGGCAAAAACCGCGCCGATGTCGAGTAACACGTACGACGGCGTGCCCCACTCGCCGCTGCTCCAGCGGTGGATGGACGCGCGGATCAGCGTGAGCACGGCGAAGGCCGCGCCCATCACGAGCCCGAATTTCCGCTGCTCCGCTTTGTCGTTCGTGTCGATGTCGATCATCGCAAGTCCGCCGCGCTCCTAGTCGAGCTCGTACTGTTCCATCCAGTTCTTGTCCGGTTCCACCCAGTTCTTCTGCATGGATTTATCGAGCACGAAGGAGCCGAGCACCAGAAAATCCATCTTGGTCCGCATGAAGCAGGTCAGCGCTTCCTGCGGCGTGCACACGATCGGTTCGCCCCGCACGTTGAACGAGGTGTTAATAATCACCGGGCAGCCGGTCTTCTCGTAGAATTTTTGAATCAGCCCGTGGTAGCGCGGGTTATCTTCTTTCTCTACCGTCTGGATGCGCGCGGAATTGTCCACGTGCGTGATCGCCGGCAGGTCGGATCGGATGACTTTGAGCTTGTCGAAACCTTGCGCCTGTTTTTCTTCGGCCGTCAATTCGCGCAGGCGCTCCTTGCGTACCGGCGCGACGACCAGCATGTACGGACTGTCGTGGTCGAGCTCGAAACATTCGCCCGCACGCTCACGCAGCACCGAAGGCGCAAAGGGCCGAAAGGATTCGCGGAATTTTATTTTCAGGTTCAGCACGCTCTGCATCTGCCGCGATCGCGGGTCGCCCAGGATGCTCCGCGCGCCCAGCGCCCGCGGGCCGAATTCCATGCGTCCCTGGAACCATCCGGCGACGTTCTCACTCGCCAATACGCCGGCCACGCGATCGAGCAACGCGGCCTCGTCCGCGTAGTATTCGTAAGGCACGCCCTCGGCATCGAGGAATGTCCGAATCTCCTCATCCGAATACTGCGGGCCGAGGTAGGTCGCCTTTTGTCGCCGCTTGTCCGCCTTGCGCGCGTTGCCGAGCACCTGGTGCCAGGCGAAGAGCGCGCTGCCCAGCGCGTTTCCCGCATCGCCCGCCGCCGGTTGAATCCACACGTCCTTGAACGGGCCCTCGCGCAGGATGCGGCCGTTCGCCACGCAGTTCAGCGCCACGCCGCCCGCCAGGCACAAGTTCTCCATCCCGGTCACCGCGTGCACGTGGTGCGCCATCTTCAGCATCACCTCCTCGGTCACGTCCTGGATCGACCGCGCCAGATCCATCTCGCGCTGCGTGAATTTCGTCTCTGCTTTTCGCGGCGGCCCGCCGAAAAGCGCATCAAGCTTCGCGTTCGTCATGCGCTGCCCGCCGGCATAGTCGAAGTAGTCCATGTTCAGCCGGTAGGAGCCGTCGTCCTTGATGTCGATGAGTTCCCTGCGGATGACGTCCACATACTTCGGCTCGCCGTAGGGCGCCAGGCCCATCAGCTTGTATTCGCCGCTGTTCACCTTGAACCCGGTGAAGTACGTGAACGCGGAGTACAGCAAGCCGAGCGAGTGGGGGAAGTTGATCTCTTTGAGAATCTTGACCTTGTTTCCTTCGCCGACGCCGAAGGTCGTCGTCGCCCATTCGCCGACGCCGTCCACCGTGATGAACGCCGCCTTCTCGAAAGGGCTGGGAAAAAACGCCGAGGCCGCGTGCGATTGGTGGTGGCTGCAAAACAAGACCTGGCCGTCGTACTCCAGCTCCTTGCGGACCGTCCGCCGCATGAAGATTTTTTCTTTCAACCAGCCGGGCATCTGATCATAGAAGGACAGAATGCCGCGCGGCGCCACCGCGAGATAGGTCGTCAGCAAGCGCTCGAACTTCACAAAGGGCTTGTCGTAAAACGCCACATAGTCCACCTGCTCGATGCCGATCCCCGCCTCGCGCAGGCAATACGCCGCGGCCAGCTTCGGGAAGCGTGGATCATGCTTCTTCCGCGAGAAGCGCTCCTCCTGCGCCGCAGCCACGATCTCGCCATCGCGAACCAGCGCCGCCGCGCTGTCGTGGTAGAAAGCGGATATCCCAAGAATGTTCATCGCGCGCTACTTCAGCCCCGGCTCGGATTCAGGCGATACTCTTTCAAAGATACAAAATATGTCCAAGTTATTGCCTATCAATCAGTTAGGCCTTAGGGTACCCTTGTCTCGCAAAAACACGCGGCACGTTCGGAGTTCCGCGTTTACGCGGTTTAGCGCCGCCCGAGCGCACCGCCTGAAGGCCGAACTCCAAACGGCGATCCCTTGACTTCCGCGCCAGCACCTTGTTTCGCACCTGCATTTTTTCTACACACTTTCGTGTCGCGCCATGGCAACAAACCGCGCAAGGATATAGGAAGTCGCCCCTGGACTTCCCGCCGGGATCGCCGACGGCGTAGGGGCGGCCCCCCGTG
>VFKU01000176.1 GCA_009885415.1 Rhodothermota bacterium | reverse complement strand
GGGCGGGCCGCCCATGCCACGAATGCGGGCTTAGCTGGGCTCGATGACTCGGGCGACGGCGTCTTGTTCGAAGTGGCCGGAGCGGCCTTTGAAGACGTAGATGTATCGGTCGTCTTCTTTGTATACCTGTTCGGCGGCGATGCTTAGGCCGTTGTCGAGGACGATCCGGTAGTACTTCTTGCTTTCGTCGGGGAGGTAGGCGTTGTCGACGGGCTTGTCGGCAGCCAATTCGATGCGCGGTTTTCCGGAGCGTTTGAATTGGCGCTCGTATTGCCGGACCTTTTGGACGTAGTTTTGCGTTTCTTGGAAGGGGGGGATGCCGCCGTATTTCTTTACGTTGCCGGGGCCGGCGTTGTATCCGGCGAGAGCAAACGAGACGTCGTTGTCGAAGAGGTTGAGGAGGGTGGCGAGGTATTGCGTGCCGCCGGCGATGTTCTCGGCGGGGTCGAAGATATTCTTCACGCCCATGTCGCGCGCGGTGCCGGGCATGAGCTGCATGAGTCCGCGCGCGCCGGCGCTGGAGACGGCGTAGCGGTCGCCGTTGCTTTCGGCCTTGATGACGGCGTAGACGAGGGAACTGTCGATCGAGTATTGGCGGCAGTAGTGGTCGACAATTTCGCCGATGGTGTTTTGAGCGTTTACGCTGCGCCGGGCGGTCGGGGACGCTACAGAGGCGAGGCGGAAGCGCTCGGGCACCTCGATCTTCTCGTAATGGAGGGTGACTTCGACGTATTCCGGCCGGCCGACGAAGTTTTCGGGCCGGTTCGTGAGGACGGGGGTGCCGCGCGCATCCATGAATACCTTGCGGCCGCTGAGCGCGCGGTGGGGCTCGACGTTGCCAATGGCGATGGCGTCTTTTTGGCGGTTCTTGTCTTTCAGGCCGAATCCGCTGACGACTTTGGGTTGCGCGACGGGTTTCGCGCGCGGCGCGGGCGGCGTCAGCGTTGGCGTCGCAACGGGGGCGGCTTTGATCTGTGCCTTCTTCTTGACACCCGGGAGCGGGGCGGGGGGGAGTGAATCGATGGTCTTGTTCATCTGGCGGAGGCGCCACTGCTCGCGAAGTTTGCGCCGTTCTTCGCGATCAGGGGTGATCTGGATGTCCTGGTCTTTCACGGCGGACTTGGGCACCGTGAGCATCGAGCCGTCCGTTGGATCCTGGATGTAGTAGGAGTCGGCGCTGGTGCCGAGGTAGATGTTTTCGTAACGCTTGCCGTTCGCCACGACGGAATCGGGGAAGGCCAAGGGCGCGAGGCCCAGAAACGAAAAGGCCACGACCAGACAGAGGGAGAGCGCCGGGAATTGTGCTTTCAAACGCAGCATAGGGGTAAATTATTTACTCGCCCAGACCCTTGGTAACGCGGGACTATATCATTGACTATATTATAAGACAATAGGTGGGGGTGGAAAGATCGATTTAACAAAATAATTCGTTGCGAATTAAGTAAAAAATATAATAATTTCAATTAAATCTATTCTAGCCAGGCAATGAATGAAGGTCTGCATACTCTTGGCTTGGGGAGAGTACACTCGGGAGGGCGGCACGAATGGGACAGAGAATTACGCAAGTGGACGCTTTTACCTCGGATGCGTTTCGCGGAAACCCGGCGGCGATTTGTTTGCTTCGCGAAGAAGCGGACGCAGGGTGGATGCAGAAGGTGGCGATGGAGATGAACCTGTCCGAAACGGCGTACCTGGTGCCGCGGGGGGATGGTTTCGGGCTGCGTTGGTTCACACCGGCGGTCGAGGTGGATCTTTGCGGGCACGCGACGGTGGCGGCGGCGCACGTGCTCTGGCAGGACGGCGTGGTGCCGCTTTCGGACGAGTGCCGGTTCTATACGCGCAGCGGGCTGCTGACGGCGCGCTTGCAGGGCGACTGGATCATGGTGGAGTTTCCGCGTGAGCACGTGAGCGTGATCGCGGTGCCGGGCGATGCGGAGCGGGCCTTGGGGGTGAAGGCGGTGGGCGCGGCGGCAAGCGAGCGGCTGAGCTATCTGGTGCTGGAACTTGGTTCGGAGGCCGAGGTGCGGGCCTGCGCACCGGATTTTTTGGTGCTCCGGAAAATCGAGCCCAAGGGCATCATCGTTACGAGCCGCGCGGCGGCAGGCGCGAAATACTCCATCGTGTCCCGGTTCTTTGGTCCGCGCATGGGGGTTGACGAGGATCCGGCGACGGGTTCGGCGCATTGCGTGTTGGGTCCGTATTGGCAGGCGAAGCTGGGCAAGGACGAGTTTTCGGCGTACCAGGCGTCGGCGCGCGGGGCGGAGATTCGCGTGGCGGTGGGCGCGGAGCGCGTGACGTTGTCCGGGCAGGCGGTGACGGTGATGCGCGGGGAATTAACGTAGGCGGCGGGGCTGTTTACACTAAGCGAATGCGGAAATCAGCAGAACATCGAATCGCGAGATCTCGGGGCGTAATCCTGTACACGCAAAAGAAAAATGTGATTTCGTCTCTGTTCGCGTGGTATAGTGCCGCATGATCACCCCCGATAACGGCTCACAGAAGGCCCAAAACCGCCGAAACGCCCTGAACGAAGAGCAGATTCTGTGCAACGAGGCGCTGGAGTCTACGGCCTTCGATACCATCTCTGACGATCAGTGGGTGGCGATGTGTGAGCAGGCGGCGTCCAAGGGGCGTCATACCGCGGATGTGGGGCCTGGCGAGGTTTTGCCGGTGTCGCTCGACTCCGACGACGATTGAGGTAACCACGTGGCAGCCCGCCCGAACCATTCCCTTGAAAAACGCCAGCGTGAGTTGGCGAAGAAGAAGAAACAGGAAGAAAAGCGTCAGCGCAAACTGGAAAAGAAGATCGATCGACCCGGCGATGCGCCGGGACCTTCCTTCGGAAGCGGAGAGTCGCGCTGAAGTTTTCGCGCGGCGTCCTTCCCCGGACCATCGCAAGACCAACCATTTGAACTTAAGCCGTGACGGCACGCTCAACTCGAGACGCCGCACGCTTATTTGTTACGGCCGGGCCCTTACATCCCCTCGAGGGTCCGCCGGAAATGACCAGGAGGGGAACGTGATCTCGCTCACATAAATGCGGGACACAAAGGAGAAGCAAGTGAGCACAGGTACAGTGAAGTGGTTCAGTGAGCAAAAGGGTTTCGGTTTCATTACGCCGGACGATGGTGGTGCGGATCTTTTCGTCCATCACTCGAACATCGACGCCCAGGGCTACCGCACTCTTGCGGACGGCCAGAAGGTCTCGTACGAGAAGGGCCAGGGGCGTAAAGGCCCCGAGGCGACTGCTGTTCGCCCGATGTAATCGAGGTCTTTGAACCTCTCGGGCCCCGGCTTCGGCCGGGGCCCGTTCTATTTTCTATGCTCAGTCTTAGGCCAAAACCGGCCGTTCGACCGCCGCACTCACCACTCGCCCCAACGCAAACTGCCCAAACTTATACAAGACCCACGCGCTCAGAAAAGGAAAGAACACCACCTCGAATGCGATCACCAACATGAAATACAAAAACGCTTTCAAGCTTTCCTGAAAGGTCCGTCCGATCGACCCCGCAAGACCGAGCATCCCGTTCTTGATGTTCTCCAGACTCGTCCCGGGCTGCAAGATGTTGATCTGGTCCTTCAGCGCGATAAATTCGCGCGTCGATGCGTCCATCCGCGTCCGCAGCGCCTTGATCGATTCCAAGTGCTTCGCCTTGATCCCGCTCGTGTACCGCACGCTCAATTCATTCGTTGCCACGAGCGCCAGTGGCACCGCGTAGGCAAACAGCGCCCCGCCTAAAAGCGTCCGCCGTCCCCAGCGCCACAGTCCCGCCCCGCGCGGCTCCGCAGCGAGCGCCACCGCGAGCAGTACGAGTCCCAGCCCCATCACCCCAAAGCCCAAAGCCAACATGCCCGTCTCGATCAAAATTTTGTACGTACCCAAAATCAGGAACGCATACAAAAACATCCGCCAGAAAAAATCCACGTAGTCATACGCCGGCTGCACGACGTCGCCGATCTCCAACTGAAATCCGACGCCGACCTCGCTCCCCTCAATCACCGCGAGCGAAGTCTTGATCGCCGTGATCACCAAGAACGTCGCCTGGTCCCGCTCGTAGGCCTCGTCCACCAGGCCCATCGCGTGCGCGTTCAACGCGTCGTAGCCCGTGTACTTCGCCACCGGCCCGGGAAGCGACAAGAGCACCGCCCCCGCTGCGGTCAAGACCGCCGCGAGCGCCCAGCGCCACAGCCGAGGCTTTTGGGACGCTGACTGCGTTTCCGGCAAGGTGTCGGTCATTTGATTCTCCCGTGGTGAGATGTACCCCGCCTTAATCCCCATTCGAGACCTTAGGCTGCCGAAGAGACTCTCTGTCGTATAGGTGCATAAGTCCAATAGGACCAATAGGTGGTTCTTTGGCTCATCGTCCCTTATATAGGGCGAATTGTTGCATTGACTGGAGAAAAAAGCGGATTGCGAGACAAGGTTATTTATCGTATTTATAGATTTTATTGATTAGTCTGTGAGGCGTGCGGTCAAATCCGCCGTCGCGCGAGGCTGCGATGGCACGGGCGGATTCGGCTATCATGGGAGCCATGACTCTTGGACGGCGGATTCGCGGCGCGACGACCGGGCTGGCGGTGTGCCTGCTAGCCGCTGTCGCGGCCACCACTGCGTCGGCGCAGATTCCCCCCCGCGCGATCTCCTTCACCAAAGACGTTCACGCGATCCTTACCGAGCGCTGCTTCAAGTGCCACCTCGGCGCCGAGAAGCGCGGCGGCTTCAGCATGAACTCCCGCGAATCGCTGCTTGCCGGCGGCGAGCAAGGACCCGCCGTCAATCCCGGCGACGCGGATGACAGCCTCCTTATCGAACTCATCACGAGCGACGACCCCGATGAGCGCATGCCCAACAAAACCGACCCGCTCACATCCGAAGAGATCGCCATCCTCCGCGCATGGATCAACGAAGGCATCAACTGGGACCTCGAAGGACCGCTCACGCAGGAGTGGTCGCCGCCGCTCGCGCCGCGCAAGGTCGAGGTCCCCGAAGGCCGAGGCATCCACGGCTCCGACGCGCCGATTGATCGCTTCGTCGACGCGTATTTCTCCGCGCACCAGATCATTCCGCCCGCGCTCGTCAACGACCGCAGCTTCGCGCGACGCGCCTACCTTGATCTCATCGGCCTGCTGCCGAGCCCGCAGGAACTCGTCGACTTCGAATCCTCGCGCAAGAAGGACAAGCGCGAGCGCCTCGTGCAAAACCTTCTCGCCGATCGCCGCAGCTACGCCGAACACTGGATGACCTTCTGGAACGATACCCTGCGCAACGACTTCGCAGGCACCGGCTACATCGACGGCGGCCGCGAACAAATCACCGGCTGGCTCTACAGCTCGCTCCGCGACAACAAACCCTACGACGCCTTCACCCGCGAACTCGTCAGCGGCACGGGCGGCTCCGCCGGCTTCATCAAGGGCGTCGTCTGGCGCGGCGCGGCCACGGCCAACCAGACCGCGCCGATGCAGGCCGCGCGGAACGTCGGCCAGGTCTTCCTCGGCGTCAACCTCAAGTGCGCCTCGTGCCACGACAGCTTCGTGAGCACCTGGACGCTCGCCGACGCCTACGGCCTCGCCAGCGCCTTCGCCGATGCGCCCCTCGAACTCGTCCGCTGCGACGTGCCCCAGGCCAAGACCGCCGAGACCCGCTTCCTCTTCCCCGAACTGGGCGCGATCGACGCCGCCGCGCCGCTCGCCGATCGCCAGGCGCGCGTGGCTGAACTCGTCGTCACCCCACAGAACGGCCGCTTCACCCGCATGGCGGTCAACCGCGTCTGGAGCGCGCTCATGGGCCGCGGCCTCAGCGAGCCCTCCGACGTGCTGGAGAACAAGCCGTGGTCTGAGGATCTCCTGGACTGGCTCGCGGCCGACT
>VFKU01000355.1 GCA_009885415.1 Rhodothermota bacterium | reverse complement strand
GTCGTGAATGACCACGTCGTAGCCATCGGCATAGTTGGGGTTGCCGTAGTGCGCCAGCGGCGGCTTCGTGCTCGTGTCCGGCGAATACACGATGTCCACCGTCACATTCGCGCGCGCCTCGAGACCGGCCTTGAGCAGGTCCTTCTGCGCGGCGTAATCATGGCAACAACCACCAAGTACTAATAGCGCTCGCAGCGGCTTCGGTGCCGCCTGCTGAGCCAATGCCGGCAGAGCGAGGCCCAGTATGGCCGAAACAACCAACGTCGCCGCGAAGGTCCTGGAGGCCGTAGCGCGCGCAAAGCGCAGGAAGGGGCTTAGGGGTACGAATGACATGATCAGGCTCCTCAGTAGCGGGGAATCAAGACTCCCCAAGGCCGCGCAAGAATCGTATTGTAGGTCTTCACCGGCCCGCGTTGCACCCTCAAGTCCGCAGTGCCGCGCCGTACGATTATTCCCCGCGAATGAACGCGATCAGGTCGGCGACGCTCTGCGGCGCGAGGCCTTCCGTCAGCCCCTCAGGCATCAGCGAGATGTCCATCGGCTCCGCCGTGCGCACCTGGGTCTTCAAGACCGTCTGCGCGCCCCCGCTCATGCGCAGCGTGATGCTCGTGGCCGATTCCGAATCGAGGATCCCCGAGAGCGAGCGTCCGTCCAGCGTCTCCACCGAATACGCCGTGTACTGCGGATTAATCTCCGCATTAGGATGCACCATGCTCGTCAGCAGACGTGCCGTGTCCCAATCGTGCACCCCAGCGAGCTCCGGGCCCACCGATTCGCCCACGCCCCGCACACGATGGCACGCCGCACAACGCTCGGCGAAGATATCGCCGCCTTTTTCTACAACCCCGCGCAACTTTTCCGCGCTGCCGAGCGAAGCCAACGCCGCCTGGATGTCCTGCGGCGCGTGCTGCGCGTCGAGCCGCGCGGCCGCGGCGCGGATCGCGTCGTCGGTGTGCCGCTGCAGCCGGTGGCGAAACGTGGATGGCAACAGCGCGTAATCCGACGCGCCGGAACCAAAGGCCGTCAACAATTCACGCACCCACGCGTCGCGGCTAAACACCGCATCGAAGATCGGCGTCACAAGTGGGGGCGGTGCCTCACCGAGCTTCGCTATCAGGACCTCAGCAGCGGCCAGCTCGCTGAACTGCGCGAGTGTACCGATGGCCGCACGGCGCAGCGCGATCTCCCCAGAAGCACGTATTGTTTCCGAAAGAATAGGCAACGCGCTGTCGAGTGGCGCGAAACTGAGCGTCTCAATAGCGACGATACGCTCGGCCGCGGGCCGCGAAGCATCGGCCGCGCGCTCCAGCGCATCAGCCACCATTCGCTCGATCGCGGCCTTGGCCGCCGGCGACTGGTCAAGCGCGGGCCGCAGACGCGCGCTGCTCCCGGCATCGCGCGCGCCGGAGAGCATCGCTTCGATGAGCGTCGCGCGAAGCGGGCCGCGCGCCTCGGGAAGCGAATCGAGTGCGCGCAATACCCGCGCGGCGTCCGCCGGATCGCCCGAAGCCCCGGCCTGCTCACCCAGGGCCCGCAAAAACGGCTCGGACTCCGCGCGAGCCACGAAGGTCTCGTCGGCGAGCAATTGTTCCGCGACCGCGCCGGCGCCGGAAGCGAGCGACGTCATCAGCGCGAGCTGCATCCAGGGGTCGGCGCCGTCCGTCCGGGCCAGCCGCGCAAGCGCCTCCACTCGCCGCGGCCGGTCCCACGTGCCCAGCGTGAACGCGAGCTGATAGCGCACGCCCGCGTCGGGATCGCCGGCGAGTTTCGCAAGATCGTTAAGCAGTTCTTCCGAAGGCTGCGGGAAGGACTCCGCCAGGCGCACGGCATGGCGGCGAAGCTTAGCGTCAGCATCCTGCAGGCCGCGGCGAAGCGTCGTCTCCGTGAGCGCGTCCAGCGATCGCAAGGCGTACATCGCACGCATCCGGCCGGTCACGGCGGCGCCATCTCGCGCGAGCACCTCAAGAGCGGGCACGGCCTTCTGGTCTGCGCGTTCATACAACAGGCGTTGCGCGGTCTCGGCGTGCCAGGCGTTCGCGTGGCCCAACAACGCGACGAGTTCGTCGGTGGCCGTCTTACCCAGCGCCGGAATCTTCGGCTGCCGAAATCCGTCCGGCACGATTCGGTAAATCCGGCCGCGATCGTAGCCGCTGTTCAAATCAAGATGTTTCTTGATCACCGGCGGGAGGCTGTCGGGATGTTCGATCACTTCGCGATACATATCGGCTACGTAGAGGCAGCCGTCCGGGCCGTTGCAAAACTGCACCGGCCGGAACCAATTGTCCGTGGACGCCAGAAACTCGACGCCCGGGTCCGCGCGATCCGCGCGGAACGTCACACCGTCCGGCGTCAGCGTCTTCCGATGCACGAGATTGCTGCCGACGTCGCCGATGAAGGCGTTGCCGCGATACGCCGCGGGCCAGGCGTCGCCTCGATAGATGGTGACGCCGGTCGCGCTCGTGAAATAGCCCGCCGCTTTGCCGCCGCCCTCGATCGGCCCCTCGACGATGCCCTTCACGCGAAGCCGCGTCCGCACGATGCGCCACGGTTCCACCGGGCTGATGCGAAACACGTCCGCCTGAGGGCCATCCGAGGCGATGCTCAGGCGCGGGTTCTCCGGCGAGTAGAAGGGATTGCGCGCAGCGTAGCGATCCTCAAACATCACCTGGATGATGTTGTCGCTGTTGTGGCAAATGAACGCGTGGCCCCAATCGTCGAAGCTGAGGCCGTGCTGCGCACCGCCGCTGGTCGCGTCCATGCGCCGCGTCCGCGGCTCGATCGCAAAGTCGCGCCCGCGCAGCGTGAGCGGCGTTTCGAGCGGCGAAGCCGCAGAAACCACGCGCGCCCCGGAGCCGCTCGTCGCGCCGTGAATCACATTGTCGAGGCCCCAATTGAAACTGTTGAGCAAACCCTGCACGTTGTCCAGCCCGAAGCCGGAGAAGACCACCTCGCGCCGATCCGCCCGGCCGTCGCCGTCGGTGTCCTTCAGGTACAAAATGTCCGGCGGCGCGCCGACGAAAATACCGCCGTCGTAACACGCCACCGCCGTCGGCCACGCCAGCTTGTCGGCATACACGCTGCTCGTGTCGAAGACGCCGTCTCCGTCGTGATCCTCCAAAAGCCGGATCGCACCGATGAGTTCCTCCCGTCGCTCCGAGTACCCACGCATC
>VFKU01000577.1 GCA_009885415.1 Rhodothermota bacterium | reverse complement strand
GGTGCGCGGCCATCCACAGCAGCACCGCCGCCAGCGGAAGGTGGCGGACACGAGCGTGCCACGCACCCAACGCCCCCCCCGCTGCGTCCACCCCACGCGCCGACCATAGCGAGAGCGCCACAAACGCCGACATCAAGTAGCGCGGCGCGGGCGACAGCACCGGGATCACCACCAGCCACTGCACCAACGCAAAATAAAACACAATCCATTCGCCGCGAAACCCAGGAACGCCCGGCGCCCGGCGCGCAAAAATCCCGATCCCGAAAAATGCCCACAGCAACGGACCCAGCATCACCGCCGGCACATCCGCGCTCATCGCCACCAGCGTCCGGCCCAGCTCCGCAAAAACCGACGAACCCTCCGGCTGTTCGCCGATAAAGCCGACACGGTAGTTCACCGACCAGCGCCCGACCAACCCGTGCATATAAGCCGCATGCGCAACGAGCACCATACCCGCCGTCAGCGCGTATACCCAAAAATACCGCACAGTGCGTTTCCTCTCGCCCACTCCGGCGATCACAAACGCGCCACATGCCGCGATCAATACAAAGGTCCCCTCGGCCCGCGCGAGGTGCAGCGCGCCAAGCGCGGCCCCCGCGCCCACCATCCACCACGTCGCGCCGTCCCGCCGAAGGCCGCGCACCAGACACAACGCGCCCAGCATCCAGAAAAACACCGCCACCGGCTCCGTGGCGACACGGTTGCTGTAATCGATCAGCCAGGGCCACAGCGCCACGAGGACACCCGCGATCCGCGCCACGCGCGCGCCATGCAATTCGCGCGAAAGAAAAAACACCGGCACTACGAGCAGCGCGGAAAAGAAAAACGATACAGCCTGCCCCGAAACTTCGAGGTCGCCGAAAATAAAGCTCGCCCCCGCCGTGAACAGGGGATACAAAACAGGAATCTTCGGGTCGATGCCGAAAAAATCGCCGCGAGCGAAGGCCCGCGCCGTCTCGAGATAATGAATCGCGTCCGCGCTGTCCAGCATCCGCGGCACGGCCCACGCATACGCCGCGCGCAGACCCACGCTCAGGACAAGCAGCGCCCCCACGTCCAGCCACGAGCGCCGCCGCGATATCTCTGTCATCCCGCCGCCTAAAAACGGTAGGGTGGGCTTCAGCCCACCACTCACGATCACATCCGAACCTCAGTTATTGCCGGTGAATCCAACGAAGGTCTTGCGCCGACCCGACGAGAAATACGAAATAAAACTCCGCAGCCCGTGGATTTTCGCCTTCATGTCCGCCAGATCGCGGATGTTAAACGCCATCCGCACCATCTGCCGCGGCCGCAAATAAAACCGCCGAAGGCCCTCGTCCACGAGTCCACTGATCTGGTCCTGGCTCAGCGCGGGCAGACTCACCGTCCCCTGCTGCTCGTAGTCCGCGTCCACCCAATTCCGCCAATTGTTCTGAGTCAACACGCCTGCTTCCTTCGCCCACTTATAATACGAAGTCCCCGGATACGCGACCACGCCGGTGAATTGCGCCGTGTCGATCGGTAACTCCTCCGCCATCTTGATCGTCTTCTTCGCCGTCTCCACGGTCTCGCCCGGCCCGCCAAACATGAAGCAGCCGTGAATCCGGAGCCGCGCACGCGCCGCGTTCTCCGCGAAGGTATACATCTGTTCGACCGTCGTGCCCTTCTTCGTGTTGTTCAAAATCTCCTGATCGCCGAACTCGAAGCCGACGCACAACATCCGGCACCCGGAACGCTTCATCAGCTTGAGCGTCTCCAGATCATTCAAGTCCACCCGCGCGTTCGCGCTCCACGACAACGGCAGGTCCCGCCGGATAATCTCCTCGCACAACGCGATCAGCCGGTCCCGCGCCACGCGCATTGTCAGCGTGTCGTCCTCGAACATGATTTCCTTGAGGTCCGGGAACTGCTTCAAGTTGTAGGCCATCTCGTCGACCACATTCTCGACGCTCCGCGTGCGGTACCGGTGACCGTTCATCACCTGCGGAATCTGGCAATAGGAGCAGCGATACCGGCATCCCCGCCCCGTGATCGCCGTCAGGAAAGGATACAGTTTTGCGCCGTCCCGATAATCGTAAATGTTCAGATGGTGCCACGCCGGGAAGGCCATCTCGTCGAGATCTTCGATATACTCCCGCTCCGCCGTGCGCATGATCGATCCGTCATTCCACAGCGCCAGCCCCGCGCAATCCTTCAACGAGACGCCGTTCGCCAAATCGCGAATCGTATAGTCGAATTCGCCGACCGCGCACGCGTCCACCGCGCCTTCCGCGTCTTGCAACACCTCTTCCGGCACCGCCGAAGAATGCGACCCCACAAACACCGACATCGCGCCCGTCGCCGCCTTGAACATCCGCGCGGACTCGATGTCCGCATAGATCGAAGGCGTGCTCGTCTGGCACACCACAAGATCAGGTTTAAAGCGTTTCAACTCGGGGATGAATTCTTCCGAAGGAAGGTTCTTTGCCTGATTGTCCACGAAGAGAAGTTCATGCCCGGCCTTCTCCACCGCCCCCGCGCAATACGCGAGATAATCCGGATGACGCTGCACCCGTCCCCGCGATCGCGCAAACCACCGCGCCGACTTCGTAAAATCTTTCCCAAACATCGGGTTCAATATCGCAACGCGCATGTCATCCCCCCCCCACCAATTGTCGCAATCACCCATTCGGCTTCAACATCGAGAGCGGGACTCATTGGACTGCGGCTGCTCGCTGCCACTTTCGCGCAGCGGAGCGAACTCCATCACCCGATCGCAACGCACACCTCACGCGATCGAAAGTCCTAATCGAGCCCCCATACCCACCGCCCCCGCGGTGGCCCCCGGCAAACCAGGCAATCCCAGAGATCCCCAGCCCACTGACCGCGACAGTCTAGCACACACGCCAGATCACGGCAATGCACCCCCGCGAATCACCTCGGATTTCCCCAACAAAGAACAAGGGCGGGCGCCCGAAGGACGCCCGCCCTGAATGAATTCCTCGTATACCGGTCTAGCGCTTGGAGAACTGGAAGCGTTTGCGCGCGCCCGGCTGACCGTACTTCTTGCGCTCCACCGCGCGAGAATCACGCGTGAGCAACCCCGCCTTGCGAAGCGCCGGCTTGTACTTCTCGTCGTAGTCGACCAGCGCCCGCGCCACGCCGAGCCGAATCGCGCCCGCCTGACCCGAAAGACCACCGCCGATCGCGCGAACACGAACGTCGAACTTGCCCTTGGTTTCCGTCACGTCGAAAGCGCCGGACGCAAGCATGACAAGCACGTCGCGCTGGAGATATTCGCGCAGCGGCTTGCCGTTCACGACAAAGGTACCCTTGCCCGGCTTGATACGCACCCGCGCCGACGCTTCCTTGCGCCGCCCGGTCTTTACGTTCTCTTTGGTGTTCGCGTCAATCACGTTCTACGTCTCCTGATCAATCGATCGAATGGGGCGTCGGCTGCTGCGACGCATGGTCGTGCTCCGCCCCTGGATACACGCGCAGGTGGCGCATCAGCGCCCGCCCGAGCGGACTGTGCGGCAACATACCCTTCACCGCCAGCGTCATCGCCCGCGTCGGATGCTTCGCAAGCATCTTCTCGTAGGTCGTCTCTTTCATGCCGCCCATGAACCCGGAGTAGTTATAGTACTTCTTGTCGGTCAACTTCTTCCCGGTCACGCGCGCCTTCGCCGTGTTCACGATGATCACGAAATCGCCGTTCTCCAAGTGCGGCGTGTAACTCGGCTTGTGCTTGCCGCGCAACAGTCGCGCAGCCTCCACCGCCACCCGCCCCAGCACCTTGTTCTCGGCGTCAATCACCAGCCACTTGTGCGTTATCTCGTCCAACTTCGGGACATACGTCTTCACGTTCACTTTCCTCCAGAAAATCCGCGCCAGACCCGCCGCGCAAAGAGCTAGGATACTAACAAAAAAAGCCGACGCCCTGCAAGCCAACGATTTCGTAACACCATCAACCAAGTAGGGTGGCTTCAGCCCACCGTTTCGACCCACCAACCCGCAGCGGCGCTCAGTCCTCGATCGGCGGGGTCCGGAAGTCTTCCTTGCGCAACCGTTTGGCGTAATGCACGATGATATTTCGCAGCAGCTCGTCCCGCTTCAACCCTTCCACTTCCGCCTTCCAACGCAAAAACGCCGCGACCTCGCGCGGCAAGGTCACCGTCATTTTTACCACCGGTGCCGATTTCGTCTCGCCTGTTCGTCCAGCCATCGCCCCGTCCTATCCGCTGTTTGAAACGGAAATGCCCTCATTTCCGCAACCAGATTTCAACCATTTTACCTAGCTCTGCCGTAAAAACCAAATCACATGCGTGTACGTACAGGTCGAACCCGGAAAACTATCAGGTTGACCAATACACGAGTAATGTGATAACTTTAGTCGGGTTTAAGGAATCTTCCGTAACCTCCATGGCTGCCGTCGTAGTCTTACTCATCCTGCTGGGCATGGTCGTCGGGCTCGC
>VFKU01000454.1 GCA_009885415.1 Rhodothermota bacterium | reverse complement strand
GACCGTGCCGACGGTGACGCTCAGTAGCGGCGCGGGCGACCCGGTGAACGGCGCGATCAAAGTGAGCGTCACCTTGTCTGAGTCCTGCGTGAACTTTACGCAGGAAGATGTGACGCCCGTAAACGCGACGGTGAGTGGATTTGTCGGCTACGGTGCTTCCTACAGCTTCACCTTTACACCTGTTACCAGCGGTATCTTCAGCGCCTCTGTGGCCGCCGGTGCCTTCAGCGACACCGTGGGACACATGAACACGGTCTCGAACACCGTCTCGCGCACGGCCGACCTGAGCGCGCCGACGGCGACCCTCAGCAGCATTGTCGGCGACCCGGTGAACGGCGCGATCAGCGTGAGCGTTGCGCTTTCCGAGTCCAGCTCGGACTTCACCTCGGGCGACATCACGCCCGTTAACGCGACCATCAGCGGCTTCAGCGGCTTGGGCCTGGCCTACAGCTTCAGCCTGACGCCGACGACGAGCGGCTCGTTTAGCGCATTGGTCGCCGCGGGCACGTTCATCGACTCCGCCGGCAACGCCAACACGGTCTCCAACACCCTCTCCAACACGGCCGACCTCGTCGCGCCGACGGTGAGCATGACCTCCTCCGTGAGCGACCCGACGGCCACGAGCCCGATCGCCGTTACTATCACGTTCAGCGAATCGGTGACCGGCTTTACTTCTGGAGACATCGCTGCCACGAACGGCACGGTCGGTAACTTCGCCGGCTCCGGAAGCAGCTACACTTTTGATCTCACGCCCGTGGGCGCCGGCACAGTCGCGGCGGACATCGCTGCGACGGTATGCGCAGACGCCGTCGGAAACGCCAACACCGCGGCCATCCAATTCTCGCGCTTCTTCGCCGTCGCGCCGGTTATCAATCCCATAGGCGACGTGATCGTTACCGACCTCGCCGGATACAGCATCACCCCGTCGCTCGCGGCGGGCTTGGTGGGGGAGATCACGTGGTCATTCGTCGCGCCCGCGAGCTTGCCGGGCGACATGGCGATCAATCCCGCCACCGGCCGGGTCACCTGGACCGCGGATTACGCCTTCAATCCCGTCGGCGTGACCATCGAAGCCACAGGTCCCGGCGGTACCGACACCGAATCGTGGTTCATCACCGTCAATCCGATCATTCCGATCATCAACCCGATCAACGATACGACCATTATCGAGGGAACCAGCTACAGCGTCACGCCGACGCTCGCCCAGGGCTCGGGTGACATGACGTGGTCGTTGATCGCCCCGGCGAGCCCGCCGACCAACATGACGATCAATCCCGCCACCGGCCGGGTCACCTGGACCGCGGACTTCGCCTACGGCCCGGTCGACGTGACTGTGATGGTCTCCGGTCCCGGCGGCACCGACACCGAAACGTGGGTGGTAAACGTGTTGCTGCCGATTTGGGTGGACTTCGCTTACTTCGGCGTCGAGCTGGGCATCTTCTCGCAGCCCTTCAACACACTAGACGTGGCCGTGAACGCGGCGTCTCCGGGTGACACCATCCATATCAAAGGAAACACCGGCACACCGTATACCTTCGAAACTCCGGTCATTACCAAGCCGCTCCGAATCAAAGCCGTCGGCGGCCCAGTGCGAATCGGCGGTGCGCTCGCGCCCTAACAAAACAGCGGACATAAAAGCATAAAACAGCTATTTTATGTCAATAATTTTTCCCTTGTCCCGCAAAAAATACAAAGTGTGTTTGGAGTTCCGCGTTCACGCGGCGTTCTCTCGCTACAGCATCCGCCTAAAGGCGGAACTCCAAACGGGCCTTCGGCATTCGCGGCGGCACCTTGTTCCGCACCCGAAGTGGAAGCGGCGTCCCGCCGCTTAGCCCAGACCAAGATCGTCGCTAACTATAACTACCTCGGAAACAACACACCGGATCGCCGCGTCTACTCGACTCGTCGCCTATCGAACACGGCAACAAGCGCCGCTATACTCGTGGGGAGCGTAGGCCAGCGGACAGCAGCACGCAGCCACGGCCACAACCACGCGGGGGCGCGCACATGGCAGCAAGCGGGTATGCGGTAAACCGGAAACAATGGAACCGGCTCGCGGAGCGCTTCAACTCCTCCGTGTGCAACATCGTCGAAGGGGAGCGGGGGACCGTAATTCCCTCGCTTGTGCGCGAGGCGCTGCGGCGAAGGCCCAAGCCTGTCGTCGTCGACCTCGGCTGCGGCGTCGGCACTTTCATCGAGCGCTTCGGCGAAAAATTCGGTGAGACCGTTGGAGTCGACTTCGCCGAGCGCATGCTCGTGGGCGCGCGGCGCAGATGCCGAAAAGTGCCGCGTGTACGCTGGGTCTGCGCGAGCGTCGAGCAAGCCCCCGCACGCGTAGGGCAGATAGCCGATCTCTCCGTCTGTCTCAACGTCCTGACCTCGCCCAACGCGGCCCTCCGCCGCAAGCAATGGAAGAGCCTCGCCGCCATTACCGTGCTCGGCGGATGCACCCTCGTCGTGCTCCCCGCGATCGAGTCCGCGCAGCTTGTTGCGCGCGTGGAAGAACAGCTCCGGCGGAAGACCGCCTCACTCGCCGGGGCAGACGCGGAAGGCGCAGTTTTCCGCGGCAAAGCCCGCCAAAAGCACTACACCCGCGAGGAACTCCGAGAAGCCGCCGAGCGCGCCGGTTTCCGCGTGCTCCGGATTTCGCGCGTCTACTACCCCTGGGCCGACGAAGGCCTCCACACCCGCTCCGCCGTGACTCGCGGGCGGTATCCCTGGGACTGGGCGCTGCTGGGGGTGCGGCGAACGCGGGCCACTGGCCCGAAATGAATGGTGGCCCCAGCTGGAATTGAACCAGCATCTGATTCTTAGGAGGAACCCGTTCTATCCGTTGAACTATGGGGCCGCGCGCGGGCAATAGGGTAGCGGATTGAGGAGGGGCGAGGAAAGCGCGCCATCGCACGATGCCCGTGCGTGATCGCGAAAGCGATATTTTTGTTTCTACAGGCGCGCTTGGACACAATGTGCGCCTGGACCCTGCGGAAGGGGACGAGGGAGAACGTCGTGCAGATTCGTTTTGTATCGCTACTGCTTGTCATCGGGTGCGCGTTGGGGCTCGCGGGCTCCGTGAGCGCGGAGGTGTGGATGCCGAGTGTGTTCGGCGATCACATGGTCTTGCAGGAAGGCGCGCCCTTGCCGGTGTGGGGCACGGCGGCGCCCGGCGAGGATGTCCGGGTGGAGGTCGCGGGACGTACG
>VFKU01000889.1 GCA_009885415.1 Rhodothermota bacterium | reverse complement strand
GCGACAATGCGCTGTCGAAGGCGCGATTCGAGTTCCGCTGGGAGGATCAGTTCAACCTCTCGCTCGATCCCGAGCGCGCGCGGTCGTATCACGACGAGACCCTACCCGCCGAGGGCGCGAAACTCGCACACTTCTGCTCGATGTGCGGCCCGAAATTCTGCTCGATGGAGATCACGCAGCAAATTCGCGACTACGCGGAGAAGTTGGGCCTCGATGCGGACGCGGCGAAGCGCAAGGGGATGGGGGAGATGTCGGAGACTTTCAAGGAAAAGGGTGGCGAGATTTACGGGTAGGAAAACGCACCAGTGAAGATTTATTGGACTACGGCGCAGATTCCCGAATTGGCCGGTTTGCCACCGGAAGAGCGTCGACTTCGGTGGCGAAAAGTGTGTTGGCACTCCTTCCGACACTGGCAAACTTGGGTTGCCGCGTTTGTTGCTATCGTTGTCTCGATGCTTGGGGGGATACTCGGAACAAGTTTAACATTGCTACTTGTAGACCCCAGCGACGTTTACGTTGGCCTGCTCTCTAGCTCCCTCTTTGGCGGCATTTCGGGTGGCATGGCTATGTTGATGTTCGGCCAAGTGGCCGCTCGGATGGCTAGGCGACACTTGAAGTAACTGAGACCTGCGCCAGGTCGCCGGGGAACGCTTGCTCCGGTCTTTTGGCTATATTTTTTTTGGTAGTCAAGTCACGTGTTAGGCGTTGCACTCGTACTACGAAGCAGTCATCGCAGCAAGCGTTCCGCGAGCAATGACCGTACATTGCGGCGGCCGTCGGTGACGACGTAGATGTACACGCGCTTCTCGAGGACGCGATAAATTATCCGATACGGCTTAAAGAAGACTTCTCTGAACACCAACGATCCAATGTCCATCAGGTCGGCGGGGTGGGTACCTCGATTTGGAAACCGTTCAAGCTGATCAATCACATCGAGCAACTTGCCTTTGACATATTCCGCTTCCTCGACCGTGCGATATTCGGCAAGATACGTATAGATATCCTCAAGATCATCCTCGGCGTCCGCCGTTACGAAGACTTCATACTTCATTTGGTGCGGCGGGGCGATTTGCCCAATTTACGAATGACCTCCCGTGCAGGCTTAACCCGCCCTTGGGCGATTTGCCGATCGCCTAACGCGAGAATCTTCAGTAAGGCGAAGGTCTCCTGCGTTTTCTCGTACGACGCAATGTCCTGAATCACCGCCTTGGCCTCACCATTTTGCGTGATGATCATCGGTTCACGCGTCTCAGCAAGTTGATCGAGGATCTGGGCCGCGTTCGCTTTCAGATAACTGATCGGTTTGATTTGGTCTGCCAGACTCATGTGGGCCTCCCTGAGGTCTGACCAATTATAGACCTAATTCGGTCTTGCACGACACTGACCGTTTTCGCGCCGGCGATTCATCCTGCCCTGAGCCTCCTGGCGGACCTGGCTACATGACCGCTGGGCGATGATCAGCCGCGCGGGAAGGACGCACAAGTTGGGCTATTTGAGGTGCAGCGCGGTCTTTAAGTAGTGATAATTACCGGCGCCGCCCCTGAAACAGCATTGAAACGCCCTCTCGGCGGGCGGCGTCGAAGCTAGGGCCCTGCAGAGATACGCGCGGACGGAGTCGATATTGAACCGGGGTGGGGAGTAGCCCCATGAT
>VFKU01000196.1 GCA_009885415.1 Rhodothermota bacterium | reverse complement strand
GGTGCCGTAGTGCCAATAGCCGCTCGGCCCGGAGTGCGTATGCGTCGCGCTGAGGATCACGTTCTCCTCGGAATACATCTTCGGGTATTTCTTCTGAAGCCGCTCGACGACTTCCTGGTGCATCGCGTGCGTCACGCTGCCGAGATCGACGTTCGCGAATACGATCCGCCGGTCGCCCTTACGCTCGGCGATTTCGAAGGCGCGGGAGAAGAGCCTGAAATGGATGCCCTCCGAAATCTGGTCCGCACGCACAAAGCCCCACAACTGCACCCCGACTGCCGGCCCCGTAACGTCCGCCTTGCCGCGCCCGACAAGATAGGCGTAGTCCGGCCCCGCCGCTCGCGCGATGAGGAACGTAGACGCCACCAGGCTACCGAAGATAACCACGACAAAGACTGCGGCCGGGCGATAGAGCTTGCGCATGAGGAGGCTCCCGTTGGAGATTACAGGTCATTGTGTGGGCGCCTGGCCCGCCGAATCAACAAAAAAAGGGCACACGCATTTGCGTGTGCCCCTCGAAGAAATTCTCCGCCTAGCTTAGGACTCGCGGCTGTATCCGCCGACGCGATCCAACTTCTGGATGTCCATCCCGGGTTCGAGAAATTCCTTGGACGTGGCAAACATCTTGGCCATGTGCGGCTGTTTGCCGTGGTTCGCCGCCGCCGCCGCGTCCTTGTACACCTCGAAGAACACAATCTTCGTCGGGTCCTTCTGCGAGCGGTGCGCGATGTACACCAGCACGTCCGGCTCGTTCGCCTTCACCGCCGCCGTCAGTTCCTGGAGCGCAGCGATGGCCTTGTCTTCCGCACCTGCCTTCATCGTAAGCGTGACGATTTGTGTAAGCACCTTCGGGGTGTCCTCCGCGTGGGCCAAGCGGTTGAAGCCGAACGTGGCCACCACGGCCGCGCCGGCCGTGGCCGCAACAAATTCTCTACGTGTGGCGCCCTGCTGTTCGTCTGACATTTCGCTGCGTCCTCCGATTGGCGCCCCGCGGGGCGATATGACTAGGCGGGCCGCATCATGCCACGCGAGAATCCACGCACGCAACAGGCGCTCCCACGCGCAGCTCGATCCGCGCCGGTCACGGATTCCTGGCCGGATTTCGACGGTCCCAAGCTGCGACTGCGGCCCCAAGCTGACGACTATTGGGCCTTCGGTTTCGCGGGCGCCTTTCTCGCATCGTTTAAGAGCTTCTCGGCGTCCGCTTTCTTCTTGGTGGCATCGGCCGTGTTGGGGGCGTCCTTCGACTTCTTTCCAGTCTCGGAAAGTGCTTTCTTAGCGGCTGTCCCCTTCGCCTTGTCCTCTGACTTCTTCTTCGCGTCCGCTTCATTCCCTTGTTTCGCCGCCGCCTCCAACGTCGCCTTAGCTGCGGCGACCGCCGCGGCGTCTGGTTTCTTCGCGTCCGCTTCGTTCCCTTGTTTCGCTGCCGCCTCCAACGTCGCCTTAGCTGCGGCGACCGCCGCGGCGTCTGGTTTCTTCGCGTCCGCTTCGTTCCCTTGTT
>VFKU01000502.1 GCA_009885415.1 Rhodothermota bacterium | reverse complement strand
GGCGCGGATTTTGGCGCCGCGGGTTCCGTCACGGGTGCTTTCGCCGCGGGCGCGGGGTTTTCCTTCGGAGTGTCGGACACCGGCGGTTTCGCCGCTTCCGGCTTTGGCGCTGCCGTGGGCGGAGTCGGCGCATCGGCCTTCGGTGCGGTGGCCTTGGGTGTGTCCACCGCCGGTGACGGCGCAGGCGAAACCGGCGCGAGGTCCGTCGATTTCACAAGGGCCGTCTCGCTCGGCGTGGCCACTTCCGCCGGTTTCATTTCCGCGGAGGGTTCCGTCGGGGGGGGATCTGTCTTGGCCGGCGGAGCGGTGTTGACCGCCGGGACGCGGACTTGGGCCGGTACGGGTTCCGAAATCGTGACCGGAACGGCCAGCGCCGGCGCGGGGGCCGCTGCGACGGTTTTCGGCTCGCCCTTGGTGCTGCGATCCGGCCGGGTGAGAAGAATCGCGGCGGAAAAGGTGACCACGATCAGACCGACGGCGAGCACACCCGCCGTAATCATCAGTGCGGCGGGCGTTACGCGCAGGGTCACGCGGTCGCGCAGGACACTGCGTCCGACAAGATCGTTTGCAATCGAGATCGGATCGGTGTCCGCGTGTTCGGACTCGCGGACCGTCTGCGATTTTTCCTGCTCGAGTTTGTTTAGCGCGTCGAGGATCGAACTCATGGCGCGACCTTCGCCCCCTCGGCGTTCACCGGCGCGGGCGCGGCGGGCAAGGTCTCGGGCAATGGAATGCTTTCAATTTCCTGCGCGCGCTCCTGCCGGACCATGCCTGGATTGGCGAGGACCCGCGCGCGGAGCGCATCGGTAAACCCGCCCGAGGACAGGCTGGGGGCGCCCGAGCGATCCAGCCAGCTCGACAGCACCATGCGCGTCTGCGGCCCGGCGATGCCGTCCACGGCGATGCCGGTCGCACGCTGAATGCGGCTGATCGCGTCGATCGTGGCCACATCGTAGCTGCCGGTCGGATCGCGATCGAGCAGGCCCAAAGTCTTCAAATCGGCCTGTAGCGCGCTGACGGTCTCGCCTTGGGCCATCGCGCGCAGGGGCTCGGCTTTCGGTGTGGGATCGCTCCACAAGTAAAACGCGTCGCCCGTGTAGGCACCGCGAAACGCATCCAATTTCATCTCTTCGCTGCGCCCGTCGCCATGCACCAGCCGCACCGCTCCGCCTTCGAGGGCGACCAGCGCCGCCCACTGCGCCGCGCCTTTCGAGCGCAGCCGCACGAGCACGGGAAGATCGATCGCGGCAATCTGCGCCGCGTCGGGCGACATACCGAGCGGACGCAAGCGGTTGGCGATTGCGAATTTTCCGATCGTCGTCCATGTCACGTCCACCGGCGCCGGTTGCCGCGAGGCAACTTTCCAGACCCGCGCGAGTTCCGCCAGACCGGCATGGCGCGGGGGGCCGGAGACCGCCGGTTTCACTTCCGGCGCCGCGGTCGCGATCGTTGCGGCCTCAGGTGCAGGCGCTTCGACTTCCTTTTGGGCGTCGCTTTCGACGGACGTTGCTGGCGCCGGCGCGGGCGATGGCGGCGAAACGAGGCTCGCGGCCTCGGCGACTCCGAGCAAAGGAGACGGCGCTGCGGGCGAGACCGCGTTTTCGGCCGGTGCGACAGGCGTCGGGACAGGCGTCGCCGGCGCGGCGCTTGGAGATTCGTCGCGCAAGGCGTCTCGCGCGGGGGCCACGGCGACGGTCTCCTGCGGCGTCACATTTCGATCCCACAGGCCCCGCCAGTCTGTCGTTTGAAGCGGGCCCCACCACAAAAGCCCGGCCGCGATGAGGGCGGCCGCGGCGATCGCCGAGTATGACAACGCGCGGCGCAGTCCGCCCCGGGACAATCCGCCCCGCCCCGGGCCGCGTACTTCCTCGGCCGCCTTGCGCACGATGGCCGGTGAAATGTTGCGGGTCTCTTTCGTATAGCCGATGAGCAGCGCGCGGTCGCACAGCGCATTGATCATGCGCGGCGTGCCGCCGCTGATGCGGTGCACCGTGCGCACGGCCGAGCGCGCGAACTTCACCTTCTTGCGGCCGCCCGCCACGCGCAGGCGGAACGCGATGTAGTGCAGCGTCTCCTCGCCGCTCAGCGTGCCGAGGTGGTAGCGCGCGGTGATGCGCTGATTGAGTTGGCGGAGTTCGTTGAGTTCTAGCTTCTCGGCGAGTTCCGGCTGGCCGATGAGCACAATCTGCAAGAGCTTCTCCGTCTCCGTCTCGAGATTGGAGAGCAGCCGGATTTGTTCGAGCGTTTCGGTGCCGAGGTTTTGCGCCTCGTCGATGATGAGCACGCAGTTCTTGCCTTTGCCCGCGCGATCGAGCAGGTGCATGTTCAACTCGTCGATCAGCCCGCGCACCGTGTCCGCTTTGGACGCGATCCCGAAGTCGGCGTTGATCGTCTGGAGCAATTCAATCGGCGAGAGCTTGGGATTGAAGATGAAGGCGACCTCGGTATCGGGGTCGAGCTGCTTGAGCAGGCTGCGACAGATGGTCGTCTTGCCGGTGCCGATCTCGCCGGAGACCATCACGAACCCGCAGCGGTTGCGGATGCCGTAGAGGAGGTGCGCGAAGGCCTCTTTGTGCTTCGAGCTGAGATAGAGGAAGCGGGGGTCGGGCGTCAGGTTGAACGGCTTCTCGTTCAGCCCATAAAACGCTTCGTACATGTCGTCGAGGGTTCCGTGACAGCGCGCCCGAGGTGCAGCCCGGCAGGCGGTTAATTGTTGACACCTAAAGATAGCATTGGCCCCCCGTTATGTCAACCGGTGCCGAGGGCGCAGGGGAGGGGCGATCGCGCGCTTACAGCGCCATCGAGAGCAGGGAATCAAGCATCCGGTCGGTCACGGTGATAATGCGGGCCGAGGCCTCGAAAGCGCGCTGGAATTGCAGCAGTAGCGCGACCTCTTCGTCGAGCGAGACTCCCGAGATCTCCTGCCGCCGCCGCTGGAAGGTCTCGTTGACGGTCGTCTCGACCTTGAGCACGGCCTCGTTCGCGCGGGTCTGGATCCCGACGCCGACGACGATGGACTCGTAAAAGTCGTTGATGCTTGCGGTGCCGGCCTGGAAATACTGGCCGTCCTGCACCGCCGCCAGTGCGAGCGCGGCGGTGTTGTCGCCGGTGGCCGCGGGGTCGGTGTCGAAGGCGCCGGCGAGCAGCGCCGGGTTGTCGATAATATCCTGGTTGACCCCGATGGTCCGCGCGTCGGTGCCGGTGAAGAGCGGGTTCATGCCGGTGGCCGCGAGCAGGCCGGTGGTGTCGCTCGCAAAACCGAAGGAGAACCCGGCGGCCGAGGTGACCGCAAGCTGGCCGTCGGTATTTACCGTCGCCGTCAGGTTGGGGAGCGCGTCCACCAGTGCGACGACGTCGTCCAGCGAATCGCCCGCGGCGACGGTAATCGTATACGGCGCGCCCACGACGAGCGCTCCCGTGTTGTCGTAGACGTTAACCTGAAACGTGCCCGGCGTAAAGGCGAAGGGCAGGCCGGCGGTGGCAAGGTCAATCGTTGGGTCGGTCACCCCGTTGGACGCGGTCACCGTCCCGCTGAGGTTGCTCAGGCCGTTGGCCTGGCTGTGAATCAGGTTGATCTGCTGAATGAGCGTCGCCGCCATCTCGTTGATGTCGGCGATGACGCCCGGCAATTCCTGATCACGTATTTGCAGCGCTCCATACAATTCCCCGTTCCGCACCTGGACGAGTTCATTGTTGTCCGTGAAGCGCAGCTCGACCAGATCGGGCCGTGTGGGGTCGATGGTCGCATTTTGCACGGCTTCGACCGCGCGTACCAGGTCCCCAGAAACCAATTGTTGGCCGCCGATAAAAACCTCGTACTGTCCGTCATTCTGCTCGCTCACGGTCACGTCCGCGATCGTGGCCAGGCGATCAACGAGCACGTCACGATCGTCCCGCAGATCGTTCGCAGGGTTGCCGGTCGCTTCGGTCAGGTGAATGCGATCGTTCAAGGCCCCAATCCGCTCCGCCAGGGAGTTGATCTCCGGGACGAATTGGATGATTTCCTCATTCGCATTTGATCGCAGATCGTTTAGGCGGGTATAGGTGTTGTTCAGCAGCCCGGCGAGTTGTTCGGCCTCCACCAGGACGTTCACACGCACAGGCAGCGCCTCGACGTTCACCGAAAACTGTTGTAACGCTTCGAAGAAGCGATTCAACCGGCCGCTCACCCCGTCGGAGGTGGGCTCAAGAAAGAGGTCTTGGATTTGGTTGAGGTATTGCGATTGAAGCTGTGTATTGCTGAGCCCGCCGACCTGGTTCCGGTACAGCAGATCCAGCAGGGGATCGCGCATGCGATGGATGTTGGTCACTTGGACGCCTCGGCCGATCTGGCCGAAGGCGGTGTTGTTGGGCAGGAAACCGGCCAACTCCACGCGCTGGCGCGAGAAGCCCTCTCGGTTTACGTTGGCGATGTTGTGGCCGGCCGTGTCGAGCTGCACCTGCGCGGCCCGCAAGCCCGACTGACCGATCGACAACGCGCTGAATAATGTGCCCATCTACACCCACTCCGTTCCCCAGAGAGCAAACCGTGTTCCGTATATCGGCATCCGCAGGCGGGGCCTTGAATCCGGGCGTTTCGCCGCCGCGCGCGCGGCGCCTCCTGGGCAATCCTTGCCCGCCATGGAAACTTCTGCCGATTTGTCGGCTAAGTCCCGGCCTCTCCGGGAGATACATTGTCCGTGCCGCGCCTGTTTGATACCATGCCTCTTCGTTCTCACAAGGTTTTTCGCATGGATCGCCCCCTCGAAATCGCCGGCCGCCGCTTCCGCTCGCGCCTCATGATCGGCACGGGAAAGTTTCCCTCCGCCGAGGCCCTGCGTGCGGCCATCGAGGCCTCCGGGGCCGAGATCGTCACCGTAGCGCTCCGCCGGGTCGACCTCGATCGTCCCGACGACGAAGGCATCCTCTCCGCGATTGATCGCGACAAGCAGCTCATTCTCCCGAACACCTCCGGCGCGCGCAGCGCGGACGAAGCAGTGCGGCTCGCGCGGCTCGCGCGCGCCGCGGGACTCGAACCTTGGATCAAACTCGAAGTGACGCCGGAGCCGCGCTATCTCCTGCCTGACCCGGTCGAGACGCTCAAAGCGGCCGAGATTCTGGTGAAGGACGGCTTCATCGTCCTTCCCTATATTCAGGCCGACCCGGTGCTCGCGAAACGTCTCGAAGAAATCGGCACCGCCACCGTCATGCCGCTCGGCGCGCCCATCGGCAGCAATCGCGGCGTGCAAACGCGCGACATGATCCGCATCATCATCGAGCAATCCGGCATTCCCGTCGTGGTCGACGCCGGCCTGGGCGCGCCCTCTCACGCCTCGGAGGCGATGGAAATGGGCGCGGACGCGGTCCTTGTGAATACGGCGCTTTCGGACGCCTCAGATCATGCGGCGATGGCGCGGGCCTTTGCGCTCGCTACCGAGGCGGGACGCCTGGCCTACCTCGCCGGCCTCGGCCCTCTGCGCGGCACGGCCGAGGCAAGTTCGCCGCTCACCGGCTTCCTCGGTGGCCCGCCGCACGATCTGCGCGTATAATAGATCCACCGCCGAGCGCCGCGGCACTCCACCATCCGCGCGGCCTCCGAAGATTTTTCGATGTACACCTTCGCCGACGAACTCGACCAGTGGCCCGCAGCGCGTGTCCTTGCGCTGATCGAAGCCGCGTCGCCCAGCGATGTCGATCGTGCGCTGCGCCGGCGCGAGCGCGGTCCGGCCGATTTCGCAGCCCTGCTCTCGCCGCACGCGCCCGCGCGCTTCGAGGACCTCGCACGCGAAGCGCAGCGCCTCACGCGCAAACAGTTTGGCCGCACCATTTCGCTCTACGCGCCGATCTACGTCTCGAACGTCTGCGGCGCCGACTGCACCTACTGTGGATACGCCGTCCGCTCCGGCAATCGCGAGAAGCGCGTCACGCTGAATCCGGAACAGATGCGGCGCGAGTGCGGCGCACTCGCGGCGCTGGGATTCCAAAGCGTCCTGCTCCTCACCGGCGAAGCGCGCTATGCCGTTCCGGTGGACGCCATCGCCGAGGCGGTCTCCGTCGCGCGCGAGTTTTTCCCCTCGGTGTCTATCGAGGTCTACTCGATGGATTCGGCGGATTACGAGCGCCTCTGCGGACTCGGCCTCGACGGTGTGACGATTTACATGGAGACCTACGACCGCGAGGTCTACGGCCGGGTGCATTTGCTCGGCGAGAAGGCGAATTACGATTACCGCCTCGACGCGATCGAACGCGCGGGCCGCGCCGGCGCGCGCAAGCTGAACATCGCGGTCTTGCTTGGACTGGGCGATTGGCGCGTGGACGCCTTCCACACGGCGTTGCACGCGCGCTATCTCCAGCGCGCGTGCTGGCAAAGTTCCATCGCCGTGTCCTTCCCGCGCCTGGGCCACGTGCCGGATCGCTTTCACATTCCGCGCCTCGTGTCCGACGCGGAATTCGTGCAGTATCTTCTCGCGATGCGGCTCTACCTGCCCGAAGCGCCGCTCGTGCTCTCGACGCGCGAGGCGCCCGCGCTGCGCGATCGCCTCGTGGCGCTCGGCATCACGCACATGAGCGCGGGCTCGTCGACGCGGCCCGGCGGTTACGCCACGCACGGCGAGGATGTGCTCCAGCAGTTCGCGCTCGAAGACCACCGCTCGCCCGCCGAGGTCGAGTCGGCCATCCGCCGCGCGGGCTATGATCCTGTGTGGAAGGATTTTGATCGCGCCTTCGACACCGCCGCCGCGCCGGGGGGCCGCTAAATGCTGATCACGGTCAACGGCCAGCCGCGCGAAGTGCGCGAGCACCTCACGCTGCTCGATTTGATGCGGCAGCTCGGCGTCCAACCCGAGATCACCGCCGCGCAACGCAACGCCGAGATCGTCAACCGAAAAGCCGTCGATGCTACCGTGCTCATGGACGGCGACGCGATCGAGCTCATCCGCATCGTCGGGGGCGGCTGATGACGCACGAAGAACGGGCGCGGCGCTTTGAGGCGGCGGACTTGTATGTCGTCATCACGGGCGAATTCTGCGCCGGCCGCTCTCCCCTCGCGGTGCTCGATGGCGTCCTCGAGGCCGGCGTCCGGCTCGTGCAGTGCCGCGAGAAGCGTCTCGACGACGGCGTCTACTTCGATCTGGCACGGGAGTTCAGATACCGCACCGCCGCCGTGGGCGCGCTGCTCATCATTGATGATCGTCTCGACATCGCGCTCGGCGTCGAGGCGGACGGCGTGCACCTCGGCCGCATGGACGTGCCGATCGCCACCGCAAGAGCGCTCACTGCGGATTTACTCATCGGCGCTTCGACGCACAGCCTGGAGCAGGCGCTGGAGGCCGAGCGCGCGGGCGCGAGCTACGTGAACCTCGGGCCCATCTTCGCGACGAAGACCAAGGCCAAGACCGCTTTCCCGCTCGGGCCCGCCGCGATCGCGGAGATCGGGCCGAACCTCTCGGTGCCCTTCTCGTGCATGGGCGGCATCAGGCCGGAGAACATCGAGCAGGTGCTCGCGCACGGCGCGCGCCACCCCGCCGTCGTCACCGCGGTGACCGCCGCACCCGATCCTCGCGCCGCCGCCACCGTCCTGCGCGAGAAAATCCTCGCGGCGCGCGAACTCGCCCGGCCGCGCGTGTAGTCCCGCGCGCTATCGCTTCGCGCCCACCACAAATGTTCCGCCGTCGGGGCAATGCATCGACACACGGCCCGAAGCCGCATCCGTTTCGTATCCGTGAAATTCCGTCCACTTCTTTCCGTCGAATTCGTACAAGACCGGAGCGCCCTCCTTCACACGTTCCGCGCCAAGCAAGAAATCGAAGTACATGCCCATCGTCGACGCCGACAGTCCGTCTGGTTTCAACACGATAAAATCGCTCAGCAGTTTGTCCGGTAGTCCCGCCGCCGTCTCCTCGGGATTCACCGGCACGCGCTCGGCGACCGTCACCCCCCCGAAGATATTGCAACATGGAATGTATCGCACGGTGTATTCCACGCCGCCCATGGGATACAACAGCGCCTTCGCGGCGTCGCCCGTGATGTCGAGTTCTTGGACGCGGCCCAGCGGTGCCGTGCGCGTCTCCGACGCCTTCCGATCGGCGCCGTGCGGACCGTATAACGCCTCGGCGGAATACGTGACGTCGCCCGGGCCCGTTCCCGGCGCGGGGGGGATCTTGAAACGAAACAGCGCGCCGTCGGCCGCGTCCCGCTCCGCGGTGATTACGCCACTCTTTCCGCCGGGATAGGCATACGCGATGCTCACTTCAATGACCGACTCGAGCCCCCCCACCCGGACGGTGGCGGCAAAACCGTCCGCGTCGGACACCCACGCAGGTTCGCCCTGAAACTGAAAATCGCCTGTCTCTACGCCTGCGCAGAGCACCATTGCGGCTATGCCCGCCAACACCGTGTTCAAAGAAAATTCCTCATTCCGGACGCTATTCGTTCTTCTTCAAAAACAACCCTGCGCCCATGAAATTCCCATTCTTCTCATACTTCCCATGTTTCCGGCGCAAAGCGACCTCTCCGCCCCTAGTGCGTGAGCGCGTAGACGATGATATTGATCGAGATCGCGTAGGACTTGGTCGAGAAGATTTTAAAGTAGGCCTCGCCCTCGGCCTCGCGCTCCCAGCCATCGCCCAAGTCACAGTTGTGCGTGGCCACGGCCAACAGCCGGCCGTCTTTGTTGAACAATCCGCGAAAGTGGACGTCCTTGACGCCCGCGATGCCTCCGACCGGCTCGCGGTGGCCCTGCGGTATATCGAAGGTCTCACCGGTCATGTCGAAGAAAATCTTGGCGGGGATCTGCGGGCACTCGGTGAGCGGAAAGACCGTGCTGAATATCGGGTGCGACTTTGGAATCGTCACCCACTTCAGCTCGGGAAACACGCGGTCCATCTGCTCCTCGACATTCACCCACTCGGCCTCGCCCCAGAAATCGTCGAACCAGAGGAAGCCGCCGCGATCGAGATAGGTGCGCAGGGCCTTCACTTCCTCGCTGGTCAAAAGCTGCCAGCCAGCGTCGCACACATAGGCGAAGGGGTAATCGAGGAGCCGGGGATCCGTCAGCCTCACGTGAATCGGGGCGGGGTTGACGATGATCGTCGTCAACTCGGCCAGGCGGACCAGGAAATTCTGTTCGGCCTCGGGATAGTCCGTCTCCCAGCGCTCCCAGTCGCGGCCGTCGTAGTTGTACCACGACTCGCCGTAGCCGCCGATGCTGTCGTACTGGATGCGCGCGAAGGTGAAGCGATGCTGCGCCTCCTTCGGCAAGGAACGCGGCGCCTCCGGCGAATCCGCGAAAAGCGCCGCCGTGTGAAACAGCGCGACGATGGCCGCCAGAAATCTCACGGGCGATACGACCTCCAGCGCTATTCTCCGTCATACCGGACTGGAATTCAAAGGCACCGCCGTCTGCTACAATCGTGTCTAATCGAAGCTCGGAGGAACCGCTCATGCCTCGGCCAAGCGGTGTTTCTCAACGGCGCCGTCGGCGGCATGGTCAGCGGCGACAACCGGGCGCGCACGCAGGAATCGTCCAAGGAGATGGGCCTGCAGCTCGCCGCGATCGCGGGCGACCTGGTGAAAACCGGCGTGCCCCCGCGGAATTCAAATTCAGCGTGGACCATCGCCCCCTGCACATCCCAGTGACCAATCCGGACTTTATCGCGCGCTACGAAAAAAGCGCGCGTGAACTCGTGAAGGGCCGCATCGTGACCGACATGACCTATGTCCGGCTTGGCGAGGCGCAATTCATCACGCTGCCGGGCGAACTCCTCCCCGAAGTCAGTTTTGAGATTCTCGAGAAAATGGAGGGCCATCCCACGATGCTGCTCGGCCTCGCCAACGACCAAATCGGCTACATCGTCCCACCCTATGACTTTCGAAACGACTACTACGAAGAGACCGTATCGCAGGGTCCCGCTACTGCGTACCAAGTACGCGACATGGCCCTGCGCATGATCGCCGATGGCAAGGGCAAGGAATCGGAACGCTAAGCGACGCCAAACATCACTCCAGCCTCATCATGGCTTCGACGGCGCTACGCTTATGGCTGCCGGTTTCGTCTGACACGCGCCAAAGCTGCCTTCGCACACGGCGCAATTCATCCAAGTGGCGGACTGAACCTTTATTCCCCGCTTCGCGGCTTCTTCATTACTATTTTTGAGACTTTTCTCGCCGTACTTGCGTCCTTCCTCGATTCCACGGGCAAGCTCGTCGCGTTCGGCTTCGGTGAGGCGCATGCGCTCGATGCGCCGTGACACATGGCGTTGGACAAGCTCCTGAAGCGCCGGGCGCCGTATTTTTTCATCGGCGCTAAGCAGGCGATCCTCGAGTGGCTTTGGCAAACCCTTGCCAAACGAGTCGACTCCCCGGACGCCCACTGGATTCTTTTGCCCCATGAACTCGTCACGCGTGCGATACAGCCGCATGGCTTCGAAAGTCGGATGGCACAAAGGACACGCATAAACGAAACTACTGGAGAAACCGGACTGACCGTCCGGGCCCTTGGCTGGGATGATCGAGTCGATTACGGCGTTGGAGACACCGTCCTCATAGAGACCTTCGAGGACGGCATGAAAAATAAATTGGCTGGACGGGCGCTTGTACCAAGTGTCCCCTTCAGCAGAGGTTAGAGCGGTCATCGCGATTACGATTCCAAGGATCTTCATAGGATTAGCCTCCGCAATTCTTCAATCCGGTTTGACTCTCTCGTGTGGCCATACTTCAATCGGGACGGTAATTCGCAGGCGCTCCTTGCGAGCGTAGCGCTGCCGGGTCTGCATCTTCTCGACCTCGCGCTCGAGGATAATCTCCGCGAGAATGCGTGCGGGGCGCTCGTGCGGCGGACGCTGCACCGCCTCGGCAAACTTCTCCTCCGGCACATCCAGCATGTACATGCTGGTCATCAACCGATCGAGATCGTGCCGGAGCAAAAAATCCACCCGGCGACCGAGCTCCTCGATGAGCGCCTCGCGCTCAAGACGGCTCGGCCCCAAGGGCCAGATGCCCCACTGGCGCACAAGCGATTCGGAAAGCGCCTGGAGTTCGGAGGCTTCGTCCATGCCTTTATTAGGCCAGAGGGCGCGGGCCGCGTCAATGCGGGAAATATCGGGGCCCTCGATCAACGACGCCCAGCTTCGCTGGGCTGCGTAAAGCGGCAGCTATCGCTGCCGCAGTCCAAAGAGTCCCGCGCGCCGGACGCTTCCCGTTCTGCCGCCCTGATGGGTTATAATTTGCGGAGTTGTCAATTACTCGTGGAGTCGCCCCATGTCTGAGACGCAGAAATCCGCCGGCCCCTTGCAGTCCCTCGATGAATGGGAGGATTTCGTGGTGGCACGCTATCCCGAAGAGGGCGTGACTGCGAACAAGTTTGACAAGGACTTCCGCAATTACGACGACCCCGCGCGCGCGACGGTGCGCGAGTTTTACAAGCAGAACCACGAGCACCAGACGCTGGACTTCGCGCGCGCGAAGAAGGCCGAGTACGGCAAGCGCGACTACCGCGAGATGGGCGTGTGGGAGGCC
>VFKU01000523.1 GCA_009885415.1 Rhodothermota bacterium | reverse complement strand
GGCAGCGACTCGCGGAGTTCTTCGAGCAGGCCGACGAATTCGCCGCCATAGGCGGAGCGATTCGCGTCGATCTGCAGTGAGCCGAGCGGCAGGCCGGCGGGGAGTGACGCGATACGGGCCGGGAGTTTGGCGAGGGGCATTGGGTGACGCGGATATTTCTTGGCGTCCACCGGCGGATGATCGCGGGCGCCTTCAGCGGCCCCGACCGCGCAGAGTTCGCCCTGTTCGTTCAGCAGCTTGAGCTCGATGCGCAGCGGCGATTCGCTCGCGATCTGCGCGGTGACGGTCGTCTCTTCCCCGTCGTAGATCGGCTGGATGAATTTCCCGGTCATCGAGCCGCGCGCGATCCACTCGGCGCCGAACTCGCGCACGACGGGGACGGTCATGTAGGCGAAGAGCGACACGCCGGGGACGAGTCCGCCGCGGTAGCCGAGCTTCGAGGCGACTTCGTCGCTGTGGATCTTGTTCGCCGAGGCGACCGCGAAATTGTGCGCGCGCAGGCTGTGCGGGGCGAGTTCGCGTCCGCGCGTGGCGTCAGTGCTTGGCGACATGGAGCTCCGCGGCGGCGACGACCGGCAGGACGATTGCGCTCGGGTGCGCGGCGTCGAAGTAGATCGTGTTCCGCGCGATGCGCGGCGGGAGTTTTTCCTCGCCGGGCGCTTCGCCGGTGTTGGGGTTCACTTCGAAGCGCGGATAGTTCGACGAGGAGAGGTGCACGGCGATGCGGTGGCCCTTCTCGAAGGTGATCGCCGTGCTCCAGAGATCGATGGTGAGTTTTTCCGCTTGGCCGGGAGTCATCATTTTCACGTCGGCCGCGCTCTTGCGCCCGAAGCGGTAGCGCGCGCGCACGGGGTTGTCCTGAACGAGCGCCTCGTAGCCGTCGGGATAGACATCGACCAGCTTGGCCATGAAGTCCGTGTCGGGCCCGTCGGTCGCGGCCCAAAATTCGAGATGGATATGGCCGGCGATCGCCACGTCCTCGGTGAGCGGCTCGGTCACGAAACGGAGGTAGTCCGGCCGATCGCCGATTTCGCGCTGGTCCATCGGGCCCGTGGGTTCATACAAGTTCGCGCCGCCCTTGGTGGGCACGGGATTGTTTGGATCGAAGGCGTAGGTCACGGCCGGCCCATTCTCAAGTGGGGCCGACGTGCTGAGGCGCCCCCCGTCGTGCAGATAGAACTTCTCCGGAGTGCTCGCCGGCGGCCACGCGGGTGCCTCGATCCACTGGTTTTTCGGCGAGGCTTCGCCGCGTTTTGCGGAGGCCATCATGTAAAAGCGCACGGGCGGCTCCTGCATGATGCCGTTCTCTTCGCCCTTGAGCCAATGATCGAACCAGCGCCGCTCGATGTCCCAGAAGGCGGAGAGTCCGCCGCCGTCGGGATAATTCAGGTCGCCCGCGAGCGACATGTGCCCGAAGGCGCCCATGAGGAGTTTCTGGTTTCCTTTCGCGCCCGGTTTGCCGTTTTCTTGGAGCCACGTGAAGTTCCCGATGTTGCCCTGACAAAAAATGTCGTACCAGCCGCCGACGTTGTACATGGGGATGTCGACCTGGTCGCGGTGGAAATTGAAGTCGGTCAGTTTCCATTTTTCGTCCATGAGCACGCGCTTTTTCATGAGAGGAATTTGTTCGGGCACGCCCTGACGCCGCATCCATCCGCCCGCGTGGCTTTCTTTGAACACGCCGGCGATGAAGCGTGATTGGTTGAAGAGTCCCTCCGGCGCGACGATGACGAAGGCGGCCGCGAGGTGCGGCGGGTCGGACGCGGCCGCGAGATTCCCCGTGATGCCCATCGCGGACGCGCCCGTGATGCCGACCTTCCCGTTACACCACGGTTGTGCCGCCATCCATTCGATCGTGTCGTAGCCGTCGCTCAGGTCGGACTCGAAGGGGAAATACTCGCCTTCGCTCTTGAAGAGTCCGCGCACGTCTTGCAAAACGTAGGCGTAGCCCGCGCCGGTGTAGCGCGCGGGGTTTCCGGTGTAGCGCGCCTTGTCGTAGGGCGTGCGGAACACAACCGACGGCCAGGGGCCGGCGCCTTCCGGCAGGTAGACGCTGGTGGCGAGGTGGACGCCATCGCGCATCGCGACCATGTACTCCTGATCTTGGCTAGAGGCTGCAGCGAACGCGAGGGGCGCGGCCGTGAGGAGAAGCAAGGTCAGCAGACGGTGAAAATTAACGGGGTGTCGCGGCATGGATACCCTCCTTGCTTGTGTGAAACAGGATATCCGCTGCGGGGGTGCGGAGCAATCGGCGGGAGCGATAGGACTTATTAGGCGGCATGGGACGTATTGGGCCTGTGGATTCAGAAATCTCTTCGATTCGAAGCATTCTGACTACTATATATAGTCTAAATTCACAAAAAATAACTCCATCAATCATAACTTTATCGATATAATGTAGATAACCCTTGACAATATACAACATATGGTGTCTAATAACGGTGTAATTGAGCTCTAAATAATACGCGTATATGGTAAATTAAAATAATCTTGACTACAATTAGTCGTCAAACAGAACCTTCCGAAGAAACGCTTCGGGTTCTCTTCTCCTCCGCCGCGCGGGCGGCGGTGTTGCGCGTTTTCATGCTCGATCCAGGTCGCGGTTATTACCAGCGTCAGCTCGAGGCGGTAGCCGGAGTGCCGGTTCGCGGGGTGCAGCGTGAGCTCGAACGGCTGAGTTCGATTTCGCTGCTCTTCGTTCGGCGCGAGGGGAACCGGATCTATTATCAGGTCGACGTGGAGCACCCGCTGTTCCCGGAATTGCGCGGGCTGGTGCTGAAGACTTCGGAGCCAGCGGAGCGGTTGCGCGGTCGTCTGGCGGTGGATCCGGCGGTGCGGCTGGCTTTTCTTCGGCGCGCGGAGCGCGAGGCCTTGGTGGTGCTGGCGCCGGGCGCGAGTGCGTCCTTCGAGAACGAGCCGGGCTTCAGCGTTGATGCGGTGAGCGGCGATTTTTTTGTGAAGCGGCTGGCCGAGCGGCCGGAGTCGCTCGCAAATTTTTTGAAGGAGGGCGAAGACATGTTGGGGCGCCGCGAGGATGTCCTCTGGCGGCGGATTGAAGCGGCGGGTTTCGACGTGAAAAAAGGAAAGGGTGTGGCTTGATGAATCAGGGACGGAAGTTGGTGGAGTTGTGCGAGGCGTGGTGGGACAATCCGGGCGCGGGACCCGAGGCGCTGACGAAAGCGGCGGAAAGTT
>VFKU01000520.1 GCA_009885415.1 Rhodothermota bacterium | reverse complement strand
CGTTGCCCGGCTTGATGTCGTGGTGCATCAGCCCCTTGTCGTGCAGATAGCCCAGGCCGTTGCAGATTTGCGCCGCGATGACGAGCATCTCGTCCAGGTTGTACGGCCGGTTCGTCACGTACCACTGCAAGTCCGCGCCGTCCACGTACTCCAGCACCAGCACCGTGCCCTCGTCGCCGGTGATAAAGTCGAGTACCTTGACGATGTTTGGGTGATCGAGCTTCTTGAACTTCTTCGACGCGTGTTTGAGGTCCATCGCGTGCAGCCGGTTGCGAAAGAAATTTTCGTGGAATAATTTTAGCGCCACCGTCTGGCCGGTCGCAGGATCAATCGCGCGATAGACGGTGCCCGTGCCGCCGCGGCCAACCGCCATTTGCAGGTTGTAGTGATAAAGCGTCGGGCGATCGGGCTTTTTCGGATACTCGGCCATGCCGCACCCGTCCTATTCTTCGTCTAGCCCGAGGTCCACTGCCGGCGCGTCGCCCCACAGATTGTCCAGGCCGTAGAACTCGAAGGCGTCTGCGCGGAAAATGTGCACAAGAATATTCCCATAATCGAGCACGAGCCAGTTGCTGCTGAACGCACCCTCGGACTGCAAGGGCAGCACCTTAATTTCCGACATCGCCTTGCGCACGCCGTGGTACGCCGCCTTCAACTGCGGCTCGCTCGTCACCGTGCACATGATGAGGCAGTCCGTCAGCACGGTCAATGCGTGCACATCGAAGGCTTTAATATTCTTCGCCTTGAAGTCCAGCAGCGCCGCCGCAATGCGCCGCGCGTTCGGCAGAAACTCCATGCCGTCCTTCGGCGCTTTTTTCACCAATCCAGCCACGTTCTATTCCTTCGCCAGTAGTTCGTCGAGTATGCGGTTCACAACCTGCGGATTCCCCTTGCCCTGCATCCCCTTCATCACCTGGCCCACCAGGAACCCCTTGGCCTTCGCCTTGCCGCTGCGGAATTCCGCGACAGGACCGGGGTGTTGCGCGAGCACGTCGCGTACCATGGTCTCGATCGCGGATACGTCCGAGATCTGCGTAAGGCCGCGCGCTTCGACAATGGCCTTGGCGTCTTTGCCCGAGGCGAAGATCTCGGCGATCACATCCTTCGCAATTTTTCCACTGATCGCGCCCGACTCGATCATAGCGATCAACGCGGCGAGTTGCGCCGGGCTCACTTTGCACGACTGGATGCTCGTTTGCGACTCGATCAGTAGGGCCTGCAACTCGCTCATGATCCAGTTCGCCGCGGGCTTGGCGGCCGCGCCGGCTTTGACCGCCGCCTCGAAATAATCGGCCGTCGCCTTGTCGGCGCTCAGCACCTCCGCGTCGTAGGCGGAGAGCGCATACGCCGTCTTGAAACGCTCGCGGCGAGCGTGGGGGAGTTCCGGCAACGATTCGCGGATGCGCCGCTCCCAGGCCTCGTCCACCACGATCGGCACGAGGTCGGGCTCGGGAAAGTAGCGGTAGTCGTGGGCGGATTCCTTGGCGCGCTGCGAGAGCGTCACTCCGCGATCGGCGTCCCACCCGCGGGTCTCTTGCTGCACCTGCCCGCCCTCGCGCAGGATTTTCCCCTGGCGCTTGATCTCGAACTCGATAGCCTTCTGCACGCCGCTGAACGAAGCCACGTTTTTCACTTCGCTCTTCACGCCGAGTTCGGTCGCGCCCTTGGGCCG
>VFKU01000563.1 GCA_009885415.1 Rhodothermota bacterium | reverse complement strand
TCGGACCGGTTTCGCTCGGCGCGCGAATCAACAACGCTTTCTCGTCCTACGCCGGTTACCTGGCGCACACTTTCTGGCCTGTTGGCCTCTATATCCCCTATCCGCATCCGGGCGAAGCCCGCCCGCTGTGGCACGGTCTGGCGGCGGGCGTGCTCGTCGCGACGCTGACGGTGGCGCTCTTCGCGCTCCGGCGGAGACGTCCGCTCCTACTCGCGGGCTGGGGATGGTTTCTCGTGGTCTCCCTGCCGACGCTGGGCCTAATCCAGGTTGGATTTCAGAGCATGGCCGACCGATACATGTACCTGCCGATTCTCGGACCTCTTGCGATCGCGGTGCAACTCGCGACGGACGCCACGCGTACCTTGCCGCACCCCCGGCGCGTTTGCACGGGCCTGCTCGCCTCGATTCTCGCCGGCCTGAGCGTGCTCGCCTGGACCCAGCAAGCCCACTGGCGGGATGGCTACTCCCTCTTCTCGCACGCGATCGCGATCCGGCCGGACAACGTACCCGCGCGCGTGCAGCTCGCTGTCGTGCATTTGATGGCCTCCGAGCCGGTCTTCGCCGAGCAGCAACTGCGGCTCGCGTTGGAGAGCGATCCGGGTTCGGTGCAGTCGTGGTCGAACCTAGGGTCCGCGCTGCGCATGCAAGGGCGCAAACGCGAAGCCGAGGAGGCCTTTCGCCGTGCGGTGGCGCTCGAACCCGGGGCCTATGCGCCTGCGCTCAATCTTGCTGCGCTTCTGGGCGGCTCCGGCAAGATCGAGGAAGGCATCGCGTTACTGGAGCGTGCGGTGCAATCGCGCGAAGAAACGGGACAGGGCTACCTGCTGCTCGCGGACTTTTATGTCATGCGGGGAGAGACGGAAAAAGCGCAGCACGCGCGCGACGAGGCCGCGAAGCGTCTGGCCTCCACGCCCTAATCACACGTCGCTTCGGCGAAATAGCGTATAGATTCCGATTCGCCCCATGTATTGAAACTCCGCATGGACCTCCGGATTTCGATAGAGGTCCTCCAACGCCGCAGAGACATCGCGTGCTCGATAGTCCAGCGCGATGTGCGTGATCCCCTGCCGGAGACAATCGTCGTGAAACTCCGCCAGCGTACCAGCGTTCAAGCGCGGATAACGCTCGGCGTATTTGTAAAGCGTGAAGAGACCCCAACTCCCGTCGAAATACGGCCAATGGGGCGGCGTCATCGGGAAGTAGAGGCTGCCGTCGGTGGCGTAGACCTGCTTGGGATGCACGACGCCGTCGGCGGTCAGCGCACGCTCGACCTCGCTGTAGTAATGATGCTCCTGGAGGTAGTAGCGCACGAGGTTCGCGTTTTGTTTCGAGGCCCACGCGGCCAGGAGAAACATCGCGCACCCGAGCATGGCGCCCAGCGCCATGCGGACCCCCACGCGGCGCGCGGCGTAGGACTGCGCGCGTTGGGCGAGCCAGGCCGCCAACAGGACTGCCCACGGGACGACCGGGAGGACGGCGCGGGCGCTCCACCCCGAGGCGACGACGGCGAGATACAGCAAACCCGCGATCGCGATCATCCGGCCCGCGCGGCGCAGGACGGGGTCGCGCAAATACAGCGCAGAAAGGAGGGCGGGCACGAGGAGCGGCAGCATCCGGAAGAAATGGCGGGACCATTCGCCGAAGAACCTGAAGGGGTTCTCTGCGATAATCGCGGGCACATCCGGCGCGAGATCGAGGGGGATGTCGCGCACTTCGTTGAGACCGTGGACGATCTTGTAGACGTTGACGTATTGCGCGGTCTCAAGCGGGCCGCGGTGCGCGAGAAGGTTGACCACGATTTGCGGTGAATACGCGAGTCCGCAGACGAGGCCGGAGACGAAAATCCGCCCGATATCCCGCGGCCGCAGCACCGCTGCGCCGAGCATCATCCCCGCGGCGAACACGAGCGCGTGTTGCCGGATAAGCCCCGAGAGCCCCAGGAGCGCGCCGCCCGCAAGGTAGAGTGCCCATCGCCTGGAGCGGGGCCCCTCGGGTACGACTGCAAGGAAGAAGCAGGCGCTGCCAGCCAGCGACAGGGTCATCATCGGCAAGTCGGAGGCCGGCGTGAGGACGTTCTCGAAAACGCGCGGGACGAAGGAGAGCGCGACCATCGCCATCATGGCCCACGCACGGGACAGGAGGCGCAGCGCCAGCGTTCCGAAGGCGCCGATTAGGAGGATACGGCAGGCCGCGGCGATCGCGAAGCCGGCCTTGATGAAATCATCGCCGGGCGCGAGGCGAAGCAGAACGGGATAGCCGATCGGAAAGAAGCCCTCGTACAGCGTCTGCGGATCAGTAAAGTCGATGTTCTCCGCCTGGTAGTAGCCGCCCCAGTAATCGTTGAGGCCGATGTGGAATCCGGTCCAGACGTCGAGCGCGAGCAGCACCACTGAATAGGCGCAGGCATAGAGCCATGCATCGATAAACCGCAAACGCGGACGTGGCTCGTCGGAACTCATGCGCGCCGCCGGCCCGTGTCTTCGTCATCTTCTTGGGGAGAGTCCTCCGCCGACGACAGCGCGTAGGGGTCGTCAACGTCGATCAGCTCGCCGTCGCGCGTATAAATCGCGGGACGGGTCCATGCGTTCTGCCGGCGAAAAAGCGAAAGCAGGCCGATCGCGCCGAGCGTCAACACCGTCGTGATTCCCGCAGCCACACCGGAGACGATCAGGTTGGCGGCGGACGCACCACCGAGGCCCTCGGCGGTGCTGGCCCACCATTGAGCAAACTCCTGCGGCTCGGGTTCCGGCGGCGGGGCCTCTACGGCGGGCCGAGATCTGAACAAGGAGCCTTGCTCCTTGAACCAGCGCCTGGCGGCCTCCCGTTGCTCCTCGGCAGCCTCGGCGGCCGAGTAGATCGGTGTCACGATTTTCCAACGCAGATCCATGGGGTTCATATACATCGAGCGTTCGTTATCGCCGTCCCGCAGCGAAATCTCGAACCAGGTGGCGGGTGGCGAATCGACCGTGCGCAGGTAGGTAAAATCACTCCCGTCGGGGATCGACTGCACATCGGAGGCCTTGGCCGAGGGCTCGG
>VFKU01000273.1 GCA_009885415.1 Rhodothermota bacterium | reverse complement strand
TGTTGTGCGGGGGCGGGCTTTGGTGGCATCGGCTTCCAGCCGATGCGCGCGCAGAGAAACACCCGGCTCGTGTAAAAAACTAGTCTTCGTCTCCGAATGCGCATCGGCTGGAAGCCGATGCCACCAAAACGCTATCAATCTGCGTTCATCGGCGACATCCGCGAACAATCGCTTCACCCGTTCTTCTTCTCGAATTCGCGCATGAACGAGACGAGCGCATCGACGCCCTCGGCGGGGAACGCGTTGTAAATCGAGGCACGCAGGCCGCCGACGGAACGGTGGCCTTTGAGTTGTTTCAAGCCTTCGGCCTCGGCCTGTTTGGCGAATTTCTTTTCGAGGTCTTCGCTGGGCAGGGTGAAGGTGACATTCATGGTCGAGCGATGGGCAGGATTGGCCGCGCCGCGGTAGAACTGGCTGGCGTCGATCGCGGCGTAGAGCTTGGCGGCCTTGGCATCATTGATTTTCTGGACCGCGGCGACGCCGCCCTGCTTGGCGATCCAGCGCGTCACCAGCATCAGCAGATAGATCGAAAAACACGGCGGGGTATTGAGCATGGACTCGTTTTCGGCGTGCGTCTGGTACCGGAAAATTGACGGGATGTCTTTGCGGGCGCCTTCGGCGAGGTCCTTGCGCACAATGACGACCGTGACGCCGCTGGGCCCGAGGTTCTTCTGCGCGCCGGCGTAGATCAGGCCGAATTGGTTCACGTCGATCACGCGCGAAGCGATGTCGGAGGACATGTCGGCCACGAGCGGCGCGGTGGACTTCGGAAAGGTCTTCCACTGCGCGCCGGAGATGGTCTCGTTGCTGGTAATGTGAAGATACGCCGCGCCCGGCGTCTCCTTGAGTTCGGCGGGCGTCGGCACGCGGCAGGGACGCGCGGCATTCGTATCGGCGATGACGTTGACCTTGCCGATCCCCTTCGCCTCGTCGACCGCCTTCTTGCCCCACGCGCCGGAGAGCGTGTAATCGGCCGATTGGCCGGGGTGCAGCAGATTCATCGGCACAAGCGCGAATTCCGTCGTTGCACCGCCTTGCAGGAACAGCACGTGGTAAGCGTCCGAAACGCCGAGCAGTGTGCGAATGTTCTTCTCCGCCTCCGCCTGGATCGCGATATATTCGTCACCGCGGTGCGACATCTCCATGACGGACATGCCCGAACCCTGGTAGTCGAGAAGCTCGGCCTGCGCCTGACGCAAGACCTCCTTCGGCATGATCGCGGGACCCGCGCTGAAATTAAAAATCTTGGACATCGCTCGTTCTCTCCTCGGAAACACCGCGCCCGTCACAGGTCGGATTGGAAGGCGGGTACTCTAGTGCAATCCATGCGCACAGCGCAAAAGGAGGGCTAAAAAGTGAGCGGCGATGGCGGGTTACGCCATCGCGCACTCAAGGAGGTGGTAAGACTTGGCGCCCTGGTTCCGGTGGGATGGCCGGCCCCTACTGCGAGCTACCTGGTCTCGTATGTTTTGGCGTCCTTGCCGGTGTTTACCTCGACATCCTTGTCTCGGCGATTACACTTATTATATCGGCAGATTCGCGTAGTTCTTTAGCCCCTCGGTGCAGTGATAAACTATGGACGCACGCCGGGGCACCTTCGTATTTTTCGACGAATAGGACGACGCATGAAAGCTGTTATTTTCGCCGCTGGCAAGTCCACCCGCACGTATCCGCTCACGCTCACGCGCCCCAAGCCGCTGCTTCCCGTGGCGAACCGCCCGATCCTCGCGCATCAGCTCGACGCGCTGCGCGGCATCGTCGACGGCGTAATCGTGGTGGTCGGCTATCGGGCCGAAATGATCCGCGAATGTTTCGGCGCGGCGCATGACGGCCTGCCAATCGAATACGTTGAGCAGAAGGAACAGCGCGGCACGGGCCATGCGCTGCAACAATGCGAGGGCGTTCTACGCGGATCGTTTCTGACGCTGAACGGAGACGACCTCTATGATCGCGACGACCTTATTGCCCTGGCCGCCGTGGATCAGGGCGGCCTCGCGCGAACGGTCGAGGACCCGCGACAGTTCGGGGTCTACGAAGTGGACGCCGAAGGCCGCGCGCTGCGCATCGTCGAAAAGCCGAAGACACCCGCCTCGAAACTCGCGAACATCGGCGCCTACAAATTCGCGCCGGAAGTGTTCGCGGCACTACGCGACGTCAAGCCTTCCGAGCGCGGCGAAATCGAGATCACCAGTGCGATTCAAACACTCGCCGATCGCCGCGCGTTTCGCGTCGTCGTCTCCAAAGGGTACTGGCTTCCGATCGGCTATCCCTGGAACCTGCTCGATGCGACGCAACATTTCCTCGATAATTTTCTCAAGCCGGAGATCCACGGTGAGGTCAGCCCCGCTGCGCATCTTTCAGGCGCCATTTCCATCGGACGCGGCACCGTCATCCGCCCCGGCGTAGTCATCGATGGCCCCGTCATCATCGGCGAGGACTGCACCATCGGGCCCAACGCCTGGATTCGCCCTTATTCCGCCATCGGCGACCGCTGCAAAATCGGCCAGGGCTCGGAAATCAAAGGCTCGATCCTGATGAACGGCGCGGCCGTCCCCCACCTCAGCTACGCCGGCGATAGCATCCTCGGCGAAAAGGTAAATTTCGGCTGCGGCACCGTCACCGCGAACTTCCGACACGATGGGAAGAACCATTCGAGCATGGTCAAGGGGGAGCTGGTCGACACGGGCCGCAGGAAGTTTGGCGCGGTGGTCGGGGACGGCGTCCACACCGGCATCAACACCTCCATCTACCCCGGCCGCAAACTCTGGCCAAATACCGGCACCCTGCCCGGTGAAGTGGTCCAGCGCGACAAAGAGTCTTGAGGCCTTAAGCAGTTCATCTGCAAGACCTTAGCCTAGGCCTTCCCCCCCACCCTTCGTGATTCAATTATTGACGGTTTTCCGATCTGCTCGTATAATGCTTACGAGTGTTATTCGAGGTCTCGGGGGAGACTCTCGGGGATGAGCCGCCTAGATTGGCGGAATCTGCCCCTAAGTCCTTTCCCTAAAACAGCTTAGCTAACAAAGGGGGCCCTCATGGGCGCGAGTGTAGAGAATCAACTGATCGCCGAGCTGGAGGCGACACTCGAAGAGCAGCAGACCGCCGTCGGCGAGGGAAACACCGCCATTCGCGAGACCCTTCGCGAGCTTCACGAGGCCCTCGACACACTGGATAAACGCCAGAATACCCTCTCGGAGACCGCCGCGAACCTCGCCGGGCGGGCCGTGACTCGTCTCGAGGCCGTCCGCGCCGCGGTATCCGAAACCAAGCAGTCGGCGGAAGAACACGAAGCCGCGCTCGAACGAATCGCCGAACTCGAACGCGCCCTGCTCGCGCGCGAATCGCTCGCTGAACAACTTGAAGCCAGCGAAGGCCAGCGCGCGCAACTGCAACGCGAACTCGAACAACAGGCGCAACTCCTCGTCGAAGCGGACAAGGCCCACAAGAAACTTCGCAAGATCGAGCAAGTGTACAAGGACGCCTCGGACGCGCTCCAGGCCGGACAAGCCGCGCGCCGCCGTGTCGCCGAGTTGGAGACGACGGTCGAAGAATACAAGCAGGCCGCACACGCCGAACGCGAACGCTCCACGTCGATCCAGCAGGCGCTGGACGCCGTGCGGCAATGTGAAGCGAAGCTGCAAGCGGAACTCGGCGTCCTCAAATCGAAAAATGTCGATCAGCTCGTCGAAGATCTCGAAGGGGCCCGGCGGAACGGTGCCGCGCTCGCCGCGGAACTCGTCGAAGCGCGGCGCACCGCAGAGCGTCTCGAGCGGGACTCGCGCGAACTCGATGAAGAGGTCGCCTCGCGCACGGTGGACGCCGAGACCTGGAAACACCGGGCTGAGGATTGTGAAGAAAAGCTTAGGGGCCTCGACTATGAACTTGAAACACTCCGCACGCAAGCCGGAGAAGCGCTCGAGGCGGAGCACGCCCATCGTGCCGGGGCCGAACACGCCAAGACCGAGCTAAGCACGCTGCGGATCCAGGCCGCGCGCGCGCAGGAATTACAGGCGCGGGTACAGCAGCTCGAAGCGGAATCGGCTGAGGCCTGTGATCGAGCCAAGCACGCCGAAGACGAACTCAACGACGAGCGCGCGAAAGGCACGAAATCGCAGTTGGCCGCGCAACTCGCCGAGGCCCTACACGACCGCGAGGCCGCGCGGGACGCGCTCCGCGCCTTGCGCCAGTCGGTGGCCGCCGCGCAAAACACGGCGGCAGTTCCTGCAAGCCCAGCTGCTATCGTGTCGCCTTCCGCCGAGGAAGAGGCATCAAGCCTGGTCCCGCTGCTCCGTATCCCCAGCGACGAATCGAAACGGATGCTGGGCGAGATTTTTGTGAATGCCGGCATCATCTCCGGACCGCAGCTCGAGAACGCCCTCGCCACGCAGAAGAAGGAGCGCCCCTGGAAGCACCTGGGCTCGATTCTTGTCGGCCTGGGCCACGCGGAGGAAGTCCAAGTGGCGCAAGTCGTCGCGCATCAGCGCGGGCTGGAGTTCCTCACGCTCGGCAAGGACGCCGTCAACCGCGAGGCCGCGCGGCTCATCAGCGCGCGCCTGGCCGAGAAGCACGTGTGCATCCCCGTGCGCGAAGAAAACGGCGATCTCGTCGTGGCGATGGAAAATCCGCTCGACCTGATCGCGATTGAAGACGTCGAGCGCGCCTCGGAGCGCCGCGTGCGCCCCGCCGTGGCGACGCCGACCGCCATCCTCGCGGCGATCGCGGCGGCCTACACGCCCGAAAAACAGCGCGCCTAGTTCACGAACAAGGCGTCCAGCCCCACCTCGGTGATCGCGCCGTGTTTCTTGAGCGCTTCCATGTCGATGCGGGTCTTGTCGCCGACGACCGAGATGAGCTTGGCGCGATCTTTCACGCGCTCCTTGTGAAACGCCAGCACGGTGTCGAGGCCAGCCACCTTCAAAGCTTCAAACTGTTTTCTTCGCGGGTCAGGCGCGAGACCGAGCTTCTCCCACGCGCGCACGGCGCCGACCACGTCGCGGAAGCCCAGCTTCGAAGTGCGGTACTGGTTGTCGAGCGCGGTCAGGGCCTCCGTCATGCGCTCGGGTGATTCGGGCAGCTTGTCCATGATCTCGATAAACGCGGCGACCGCCTCGGGCGTCTTGTCCGCTTGGCAACCGATCGCGCCAATCATCAGATTCTCCTCGTCGACGCGTGCGCCGACGTGGTACAGCGCGCCGGCCGAATACGCCAGCGCGCGCGATTCGCGCAACTCCTGGAACACGATGCTCGACATGCCGTCCGCGAAGTAGCTGTTGTATAGCTCCGCCGGCGTGAGCACCTCCTGGCCGTACACGCCGCTGGGATACTCGATGCGCACCTGTGCCTGCGCGGCTTCCTTGTTGAAAAAGAAGACCTCGTTCGCTGCGGGCGCACGCGCTCTGAGGAAGCGATACGGCGGCGGGTCCTTCAGCGTGCTAGGCAGCGGATGCATCTTCGCAAGCGCCTTCTGCACGCGCTCGAGCGGCAGCGAGCCGGTGTAAGTAATCACGTGCTTATAGTCCAGCAGGCCGCGGATCAGCGATTGGAGTTCGTCCACGGTCAATTTCTGCAATTCGGCCGTCGGCAAGCGCCGAAGGAAGGACGATTCCGCGCCGTAACGGTGGTAAGCGCTGAGCGCCCGGTTAAGCGCGCCGGGGTCTTTTTGCTCGTCCTGACGGCTGACTAAGATAATCTGCTTCAACTCCTCCAGGGTCGCCACGTCGGCCGTGGGCCCCGTGATCCACTCCATCAACAGCGCCAGCGACTGCTCGAAATTCTCGTCGAGGCCGCTGATCGCGATGAAGGTCTCGTTGTCACCGGCGTTTACGCTGGCCGACATGCCGAGCTTATACCACTCTTTCTTGAGGTCCTCCGCCGAGAAGCGCTTCGTGCCGGATTTGTCGAGCAGCAGCGTCGAGACGCCGATCTTGTTGTCCTCGAAAGTACCAAACTCGACCAGAATCGACAGCGTAAACAAATCGTTGAGGGGGTTCGGCGTGTAATAGAGCTTCACGCCTTCTTTGTAGTCGGCGACCGTGTAGTCCTTCTTCGGGTCGACGAAGACAGGCTCGATCGGCTTGGCCTCCATCGCCAGAATCGTCCGGGCAAACTCGGACTGGCGCGTGGCGTCGATCTTCACGGGGTCGATCTGCGGCTTGGCGATGGACGGGATCTCCTGCTGCTCGTCGATTCGCCGCCCAGAAACGAAGCCGCCACTAAAGTACTTGTTCGCCACACGCACCACGTCGGCCTTCGTCAGCTTCTCGATGCGCGCGATCTCAGCCACCTTGTGGTCCCAGTCGATGAAGCCCAGGAACGCGTTCGTCATCTGGTTCACGCGTGCCGCGTCGGACTCGAGTGCCGCCTTCCGGTTCTTCTTGAAATCGGTGACAATCGCCGGAATGACCCAGTCGTCAAACTCGCCCTTCTTCACTTTTTCGATCTGTTCGAGCAGAAGCAACTGCACTTCGTCGAGGGTCTGGCCGTCCTTCGGCACGCCGTAGAGCTGCTCGACGCCGTAGTCGTTCATCTGATAGCCGAAGGATCCGGCCTGGCGCACACGCTGCGCCTGGTTTAGGTTGAGGTTGATCAGCCCGGCCACGGAATTGTCCAGAATCATGTCGGCCAGCTTGAGCGCCTCGGCGTCGGGATCGCTCTGTCCGGGCAGCCGGAACGAAAGAATCACCTTCTCCTCGCCCTTGTACTTCACGGTCACGCGCTCTTCGCCCTGCAACGGCTCTTCCGCAAAGGTCTTCGGGGCGGGCAAGTCCTTGCGTTTCCACCCGGAGAAATTCTCGTCGATCACCTTGATCGCCTCGTCAATATCAATATTGCCGCTGATGCAGATCGCCATGTTGTTCGGCACGTACCAGGTGTTGAAGTAATCGCGGATAAAGTCCAAGTTCGGGTTCTTCAGGTGCTCCACGGTGCCGATCGTCGTCTGCTGACCGTAAGGGTGCTTTTTGAACACGAGCGCGTCGACCGCCTCGCTGATCACCCACTCTTTGTTGTCCAGCGTGCGGTTCTTCTCCTCGTACACCGCCTCAAGCTCGGTGTGGAAAAGGCGAAACACCGGCTCCTGAAAACGCACACCCTCAATCGCCGCCCACTGACGCAGGCGGTTCATCGGCAAGGACACCTGGTACACCGTTTCCTCGTTCGAGGTGTGGGCATTGAGCGCGTCACCGCCAAGCGCCTTATACAACTTGTCGATCTCGTTGGGCACGGCGAACTCCGCGGCCTCCTGTGAGACCCGGTTGATCTCCGCATAGATCGCCTTGCGCTTCGCCTCGTCGGTCTCCTTGAAGTGCTCGCCGTAGAGCGCGGTGATTTTGTCGATGTAGGACTTCTCTTTGGCGTAGTCGAGCGAGCCGAGCGTCTGATTGCCCTTGAAGAGCAAATGCTCGAGGTAATGCGCGAGGCCCGTCGCATTCGCGGGATCCGTCTTGCTGCCCGCGCGCACCGCGATCTCCGCATAGAAGCGCAGCGTCTCTTTGTTCTGCGTGAGGTAGACGGTCAGGCCGTTGTCGAGGCGATAAATGTGCACCGCCATCGGGTCGTTTGGATTGGGCTGGTTCACGCGCTCGTAGCCGGCGGAAGCGGGCAGACAGACGGCCACGGCGGCAAATACGGCGATGGCGGGAAGCAAACGAGACAACATCAGAAAACCCTCCGAGAGATGGCGCGAACTGCGTCGCGCGCGAAATAGAGTATCAAAAATCCGCCGCCAACCCTAGGAAACCGGCCCCGCCCATGCACGCAGCAACGCATTGAATCGACCACGAGCGGGGCTTAGTATGCGGGTGCATTACCGGGCTGCTAGGGAGAGGCCCAAACAATGGCGAAGCAACGTAAGGGGCGATTGGGCAATGCGACGCGAATGCTTGATCCTTGCGGTAGGTCTCGTGGGTATGGCGATGAGCGGGTCGGCTTTGGCGAAGGAGGAGGAGACCAAGAAGGACGATGTCAGCACCGTCAGCACGGCGAAGCCCGCCGAGCCGGCCGAAACCGATCCCGCGCCCAAAGGCGAACTCGGACTCAAGGCGGCGCGATGGCGTCTGGAGGTGGCCGTGACCACCGGGCTCCCGTCGGGCCACCGCTCGCGGGACGGCGACTTCCATCTGTGCACGGCGGCGGATTACGAAATTCCGGTGCTCAAACACATGACCGTGGCCCCGCGGTTGCTTCCGTTCACGTATATTAACGAGACGGGTTTCGATGGCCAGACCTTGTACGCCTTCGGCTTCGGGGTCGCGCTGCGGGGTTATTCAAACGGCAAGGAACAGCGCGGAGGGTTCGCTGAATGTACTCGCGCAAACGGCGAAATTCACGGGTAATTCTGGCAGGATTAATTTCCTGGACGAAATCGGGGTCGGCTACATGTTCAAGAACCGCTGGCACGTGACCGCGAAGCTCAATCATATTTCCAACGCATCCCTGGCGACACACAATGCGGGACTGAACAGCGCCGGCTTGGGAATCGGGTACACTTTCAAGGCGCGTAGGGCGCACTGAGAACCCACGGGGGCACACGGCATGAAGGATCGCGATGCAGATCGTCGTAGACACCCGAGAAGCCGCGGCGGATTCAAACTTTCCGAGGCGGGGGCCTCGGCGGATCGCCTGATCAACCACATCGACAACATCAGTTGCAGCGGGGTGCTGTGCCACACGCAGCGGCCCGTCGTCGAAATGACCAAGCTGAGCATCGTGCTCGATCTGCCTGGACCGGTCCATCGCGTGGTGAACGCCGAAGGCATTGTCATCCGCTGCGAGGCCGAGTATCCTAAGAGCAGCGATTTCAAGGTCGCCATTCTCTACACCAAATTGAGCGACGAAGACCACCATGCGATTCGCACCTACGTCGAACACGATCTCGGCGAGCACGTCGCCGGGCACTGAGCGCGAACGCGGGCCCGCGTACACGTGATCCCGCCCGCCCGCCGCGTGACGCTCTTCTCTGATCGCGGCGCCCTGCTCATCTGCCTGATCGCGCTCGGCGGCACGATTGCCTACCCCACGCTCCGGCTGCTCGCTGCCGCTGCCGGGCAATGGCGCTGGGCCGCCGTGCTCGAGGGCGCCGGACGCGCAGCGCTGCTCAACACGCTCGCAATGGGTTTCGCCTCAGTGATCGCGGCGGGCGTGCTGGGCACGGGGCTTGCCCTCGCGGTCTCCTACTACCGTTTCCCGGGACGCGGCGCGCTCACCATACTGGCCTACCTGCCCTTCGCGCTCCCGCCGCTCGTGGGCACGCTCAGTTTTTATTACCTCATCGGGCCGGACATCGGTCTGCTGCCGCGGCTCGTCCAGCGCCTGACCGGCTGGGGCGATTTTAATCTGAATGGGCCGATCGCGATCCTCATCATCCACGCGTATTCCTACTCCGTGTATTTCTTCACGATGGTCTCGGCCGCGCTCGAAGGCATGGACGCTTCGCGCATGGAGGCGGCGCGTACGCTCGGCGCCACACGCGCGCTCGCGTTTCGCCGCGTCATGGTGCCGGCCCTCATGCCCGCGCTGGCCGGCGCTTCGCTGCTGACTTTCATGAATTCGGGCGCGTCCTTCAGCGCCCCGCTCTTTTTTGGAAACGATTTCCCCTACCTCAGCGTCCAGATTTTCAACGAACGCGGCCAATTCCACGAGGCCGAAGCTCTTACGCTCTCAGTCGTGCTGGCGGCCGTGTCGCTTTTCGGCGTACTGATCTTTCGCTCGCGGCAGAAGGCCGGGGCCGGCGGCGCGAAGGGCGCGCCGCGCCCGATTCGATCGCGCGGCGGACGCTGGCTGGCCGGCGCGCTGGCGTGGAGCTATGTCGCGCTCCTGCTCGCGCCGCACGCGAACATCGTCCTGCTGTCCTTCGCCGATCACCGCGCGTGGCACGACGAGTTGCTCCCCACCGCGTTTACGCTCGAAAACTACACTACGATCTTCGCGGACGCCTCCGCCTTCGCCCCCGTGCGAAATAGCGCGTGGATGAGTCTCGTCGCGGCGACGTCCTGTTTCATCGTCGGGCTGCCGGCCGCCTACCTCATCGGCCGCGCGCGCCCCGGCAGCCGCTGGGTGAACCTTCTGGTCATGGCGCCCTGGGCGCTGCCGGGCACGGTGCTCGCCATGAACCTCATCACCGCCTTCAACGACCGCTGGCTCCCGCTCTACAACACGATCGCAATTTTGCCGCTCGCCTATTTCGTCCGCTTCATCCCCATGTGGACCCGCACGGCCGCGGCGGCGGTCGCCTCCTTCGACGCCTCACTCATCGAAGCGGCCCGCACGCTCGGCGCGGCCCCGGGTTACTGCTTCCGCCGCGTCATCGCGCCGCTCATGGCGCCCTCATTGGCCGCGGCGACCGCGCTGGTCTTCTCCTCGAGCCTGGGCGAGTTCGTGGCAACGGTCCTGCTGTATACCCCCTCGAATCTGCCCATCGCGATCCGCATCAATATGGAGTGGCGCGGCTCAGGCGTCGGCTCGGCCTTCGCCTACGCTGTGTTTCTCATGATCATCGTCTCCGCCACCTTCGCCTTGTCCCGCCGGTTTGCATCGCGGACGATCTGAGTGCGATTCTCAGCCGGTCCCGCGTGAAGGATGACTGCGACACCATGAATATCCTGCTGTATGGTCATGAGGCCGAAAAACTGCGCCCGCTGATCGAAAAGCACGCGGCGCTGCACATCGTCTCGAAGGATCCGGACACGGTCGTGTGTTTCGGCGGCGACGGAACCTTGCTGGCGGCGGAGCGGCTCTGGCCGGGTGTGCCCAAAGTGCCGCTGCGCAACAGCCGCCGTGGCGCGCGCTGCATCCCGGACCCGCCAGAAGTCGTGATCGCGCGGCTCGCGCAAGGGCGGCTGGTGCCGCACGGGCACCTCAAGCTCGCCTGTGACGTCGAGTTAGAGTCGAAGCGCGCCGCACACCATCTCGTCGCGCTCAATGAAGTCAGCGGGCACATGGGGCGCGTGACGTCGTCGCTGCGCTACCGCGTGTGGTTCGACGGCCAGGCCTACGGCTCCGCGCCGGACCACGAAATCATCGGCGACGGATTCGTCGTCTGCTCGCCCTTCGGCAGCACGGCCTACTTCAACCAGATCACGCGCGGAGTCTTTTGGCAGGGCATCGGCGTGGCGTTTAAGTATACGAACGAACACACGACCCACGTGATTGTCCCCGAGGACACCGTCGTGCGCGTGCAGATCACGCGCGGACCCGCCGTGATCGCGCACGACAGCGCGCCGGAGATTTTCGACGCCGACGCGGGCGACACGCTGACCATCCGCAGGGCCGAGGAAAAAGCGATCCTCTTGATGCCGGAGTGAGGCTTCAGTCCGTACCGGCGTTGCGAACTTCGGCGTCGAGATGAATGCGCGATCCGGTCGTAACGCGCTGGCCCTGGTACTTGCCGCGGTACGGGTTCTCGACGACCTGATCGGCCTGGGCGATCACCAACTGG
>VFKU01000540.1 GCA_009885415.1 Rhodothermota bacterium | reverse complement strand
GCTGCCCATGCAACCGGGCGACGTCCCCGAGACCTACGCCGACGTCTCCGCGCTCATGCGCGACGTCGGCTTCGAGCCGAACACGCCGATCGAGGTCGGCGTCGAAAAATTCATTACCTGGTACCGGGAGTATTACCGTGTCTAACCCGACGCCGCGGCGCGCCTGACAGGACGGCCCCGAGTCCGATGGTTTTCAGTTCGCACATATTTCTGTTCTACTTCCTGCCGCTGACGCTCGCGCTTTACTATATCGCGCCGCGCCGCGCCCAGCACCTCCTGCTCACGCTGCTCAGCTACGTCTTCTACGGCTGGGCCAATCCCTATTTCGTCACGCTCATGTTGTTCACCACCGCGGTGGACTATTGGGCCGGCCTCCTGATCGCCCGCGGCTTCGGCCCGAATGCCGACGAAGTGCCGTCCATGCAGCACAAGCCGCCGCGCACGGCGAGTCAGAAGCGCTATTTGTTGCTGTCCCTCGGCTCGAACCTCGGCCTCCTTGCCTTCTTCAAGTACTTCAATTTCGGCATCGAAAACTACAACGCACTGGCCGGGACGCTCGGCCTCGAATCGATGCGCTGGGACACTTTCTTCCGCATCACCCTGCCGCTCGGCATCAGCTTCTACACCTTCCAGTCCATGAGCTACACCATCGACGTGTACCGCGGCGAAGTGAAGGCTATGCGCAACTTCACCGATTTCGCTTGCTTCGTCAGCATGTTCCCGCAACTCGTCGCCGGGCCGATCATTCGGTTCTCCGAGGTCGCCGACCAGCTCCGCGAGCGCACGCACACGATGGAAAAATTCTCGCGTGGCGTGGCCTTTGTCAGCCTGGGCATGGCAAAGAAAATTCTGCTCGCCAACGCGTGCGGAAAGATCGCCGATACCTGCTTCGACGCCGGCGCGCGGCATGTCCTCGAGGCGTGGTACGGCATGATCGCCTACGCCTTCCAGATTTACTTTGATTTCAGCGGTTACTCGGACATGGCCGTCGGCCTTGGCCTCATGCTCGGTTTCGTCTTTGCGAAAAATTTCGACTCTCCCTATCGCTCGGAATCGATCACCGATCTCTGGCGCCGGTGGCATCTTTCACTCTCGACCTGGCTGCGCGATTATCTCTACGTGCCCCTGGGCGGAAACCGCAAGGGCACGCTGCGCACCTATCTCAATCTCGC
>VFKU01000705.1 GCA_009885415.1 Rhodothermota bacterium | reverse complement strand
TTCGCGTATCAGCGTTTGCCGATCGACGCCGTGCCGGACATTACGAACGTGCAGGTGCAGGTGAACACCGAGGCGGAGGGCTACTCGCCGCTCGAGGTCGAACAGCGGATCACCTTTCCGCTGGAAACGGTCATGTCCGGCCTACCGAAACTGGACTACGTCCGGTCGCTCTCGCGCTACGGCCTCTCACAGCTCACGGTCGTGTTCAAGGACGGCACCGACATTTATTTCGCGCGGCAGCTCGTGAACGAACGCATTCAGCAGGCGGCGGGGCAACTTCCGCCGGACGTGGAGCCGACGATGGGCCCGATAGCGACGGGGCTCGGCGAGATTTTTATGTATACGGTCGAGACGGCCGAGGGTGCGCTGAAAGACGATGGCACGCCGTTTACGCCGACGGATCTGCGGACGATCCAGGACTGGATCGTGCGGCCGCAGTTGATGACGGTGCCGGGCGTGACGGAGGTCAATACTACCGGCGGCTACGCGAAGCAGTTCCACGTAACGCCGGATCCGGCTGGGCTCATCAAGTATGGTCTTGGGTTTAGTCATCTCGCCAAGGCCATCTCGGAGAACACGAACAACGTCGGGGCGGGGTATATCGAACGGCGGGGAACGCAGTTTCTGGTGCGTGCGCCGGGGCAACTGTCCACCTCGGACGAAATTTCGGACATCGTGGTTTCGACGGACAGCGCCGGTATCCCCGTTCGCGTCCGTGACGTCGCTCAGGTGTCGCTGGGCAGCGAGTTGCGCACCGGCGCGGCCACGGAGAACGGCAAGGAAATCGTGATGGGCACGGTCTTCATGCTGGTGGGCCAGAACAGCCGTACCGTTTCGCAAGCGGTGGCCAAGCGAATCGAAGAGATCGCGCCGTCCTTGCCGAAAGGCGTCGTTGCGAAGGCGGTGTACGACCGCACGACGCTCGTTAACAAGACGATCGCGACGGTGTATCGGAACCTGAGCGAAGGGGCGCTGCTGGTCATCGTCGTCCTCTTTTTATTCCTTGGAAACATTCGCGCCGCAATTCTCACTGCGGCGATTATTCCCTTATCGATGCTCGTGACTATTACGGGGATGGTCGGCGCGGGGATCAGCGCGAACTTAATGAGCATGGGCGCGCTGGACTTTGGTCTGATCGTCGATGGCGCCGTGATCATGGTGGAAAACAGCATTCGCCGCATTGGTATGGAGCAGCACCGGCTGGGCCGTGTGCTGCTGCCCGCCGAACGCCGGGCGACCGCACTGGAGGCTTCGCGCGAAGTCCGGCGTGCGACGCTGTCCGGCGTGGGAATCATCATGCTCGTATACGTTCCCATCCTCGCGCTGACCGGTGTCGAGGGCAAAATGTTTCGGCCGATGGCGTTCACGGTCGTCATTGCGCTGGCGGCGGCCGTGGTGCTTTCGTTTACCTTTGTGCCGGCTGCTATTGCCGCTTTTCTCGGCGGCAAGGTCTCGGAGCGGGAGAATTGGCTGGTCCGGTCGCTGTTGTCGCTTTACCGGCCCGCTTTGCGTTGGGCGCTGGGCGCGAAGCTGCCTGTCATTGCGGCGGCCTTGTGCATATTGGCTTTCAGCGGTGTGCTGGCATCGCAAATGGGTCGCGAGTTTATCCCGAGCCTGGACGAAGGTGACATTGCGATGCACGCGCTGCGCATTCCGGGCACGAGTCTGAGCCAGGCGGTCGAGTTGCAGAACACGTTGGAGTCGGAGGTCGCGTCTTTCCCGGAAGTGGACCGCGTATTCGCGAAAATTGGAACGGGGGACATTGCGACCGATCCCATGCCGCCGAGCGTGGCGGACAATTTTATTATCTTGAAGCCGAGGTCCGAGTGGCCCGACCCGAGGCGGTCGAAGTCCGACGTGGTGCAGGCCATCGCGGAGCGCGTAGCGAAGATCCCTGGGAATAATTATGAGTTTACCCAACCGATCGAGATGCGTTTCAATGAGCTGATCGCTGGCGTACGCAGCGATCTCGCGGTGAAGGTCTTTGGGGACGATATGGATACGATGCTCGCTGCGGCGAAGTCTATCGCGGGCGCGCTCGAAGGGGTGGCCGGAGCGGAAGACGTTGGCGTGGAGCAGGTGACTGGACTGCCCGTGCTGACCATCGAGACCGACCGCGCGATGATTGCGCGGTTCGGACTGAATATATCGGACGTGCAGGCGGCCGTCAGTACGGCGATCGGCGGCCAGACCGTCGGCCAGGTTTACGAAGGCGATCGCCGCTTCGATATTGTGTTGCGGCTGCCGGAGAATCTGCGCGAGGACCTGGATGCGCTTGAACGCCTGCCGATTCCGCTGCCGAAGCGCGAACGGGTTGGCGAGGCGCAGTTTGCGTCCTCGCCAGACGCCTCTAGCCAGGCGAACTATGTGCCGCTGGGATCGGTCGCGCGCATCGAAATCGCGCTTGGCCCAAACCAAATCAGCCGGGAGAATGGGAAGCGGCGGGTGGTCGTGACGGCGAACGTGCGTGGGCGCGATTTGGGGTCTTTCGTGGCCGATGCGCAGGCCGCGGTCGGCGCGCAGGTGAAGCTGCCGCCGGGGTATTGGCTCGATTGGGGCGGCACTTTCGAGCAGATGATTTCGGCGGCGGCGCGGCTGCGGCTGGTGGTGCCCGCGGCGCTGGTGCTCATTTTCTTTCTCCTGTTCATGACTTTCGGGAATGCGCGCGATGCGCTTCTCGTGTTCACCGGGGTGCCGCTCGCGCTCAGCGGCGGCGTGTTTGCGTTGTGGTTGCGCGGTATTCCGTTGTCGATCTCGGCGGGCGTGGGATTCATCGCGCTGTCGGGCGTCGCGGTGTTGAACGGCCTCGTGATGATCACCTTCATCGCCAAGCTGCGCAGCGAGGGCCGCCCGCTTGACGAGGCGATTCACGAAGGTGCGGCGGCGCGCCTGCGTCCCGTGTTGATGACGGCGCTGGTTGCGGCGCTGGGCTTCGTGCCGATGGCGCTCTCGCAGGGCACAGGCGCGGAAGTGCAGCGGCCGCTGGCGACGGTGGTCATCGGCGGGATTCTGACG
>VFKU01000642.1 GCA_009885415.1 Rhodothermota bacterium | reverse complement strand
GGGTGAATCAAAGCTTCTTTCGTCGTCGGATTACTTCAACGTACGACTACCGATGTTGCGTCACGGGCCTCGCAGTACCGGAATTGCTAGTCGCGAGCCATATCGTTCCGTGGGCGCAAGACGCCAGCAATCGCCTAAACCCACGAAATGGTCTATGTCTCAATTCTCTACACGACCGTGCGTTCGACCGTGGCCTGATGTGGGTCGACGATGGTTTCATCGTGCGATTTGCGGACAAGCTACGCGGTACTACTGAGGGGATGAACATTGGTGTCGAATGGCTCATAAGCTTCGACGGGACGCGGTTACGTTTGCCCGGGCGTTTTTCGCCTGACCCGGCATTGCTTCGGAAGCATAAAGCGCGCTGCATGGCTTAACGCACGCGTTCGTAGCTCGGGCCTCTTCAGTTCGACGAGGGATTTATTTGGATGCTTCGTGAGCTGACGTCCAAAACCTGGCGTTTTGCATCAAGATTCTCAGATACTCTTGCGAGGCTAGTCGCCCTGACCGGTTGTTGTCGTGGATCAACCGGACGTTATCCCAAGACACTGAATAATTAGCAGGTCTTCATTCGATGGATTGGAAGAATCAACACTGGTTCCCGGCGCGCACTTAGGGATTCTTCCCTTAGTGCGGGATTCCAACCAATTACAGGATTTTGGATTGCTTCAAGCAACTTGCCGAATGAGCATAGGCGGGGAGGTGCAACGTGAAAAGATACACAGTCGTGATGATGGCAGGCGGAGTTGAACCGATAGTAGGATATGCCGTGGCTGCGACTCCCGAAGAAGCCGTGATGGCTGTCATAGCGCCCCTGAGTTTCGATCCAGACTGGCCGGATCTTGCTGCCATTTTTGAGGGTCACCTCGAAGAATGTTCGGTTGATGAAAATAAACTCTACAAATTAATTGTGGAAGAGGACACGCGGATACGCCCGGTTCGCGGATGGACTGATAGCGAGTTGCAAGCCGAGGGCGTTTCACGCGAGTATGTCGCGCCTCTCGACCAGTTCGGTAGATGACCGCGTAACGCAGTGCTGTTTTTAGTCTCCGCTGATCCGATGGCGCTACGAATTTTGATGCGCTCAATGCGCGGGCGGGCACAGGGACCCGCCCCTACAGACGCATAAGATCGTAGGGGCGGCCCTCCGTGGCCGCCCTTCGCGTTCCGTCCCGGAGGGACATCCGAAAATAGCCCGCCGTTTCAACGGCGGGATCCGTCCACCCCCACGATTCAGTCCCGTTAGGGACGGCTGGAAACGCGGCGCAGGCTCCAGCCGTCCCTAACGGGACTCTATATATTTGGCGCAACAAACCCGCTGTTAAAACGGCGGGCTACTATCATGCGGCCCCTCCGGGGCGCACCAATATTGCTCTGTGCTCCCTCGGCCTCTGTGTTGAATTTCGTATATCTCGTCAGTAGTCTATTCCTTGTTCAGCAAGTGACTTTTCCTGCGAGTCGCCGAACCTTGTTTCGCACCTGCATCTGGATGGGCGATCGCCGACCCATTGTTTCCCCGACTATTTCTCCGCAATCCATCCGACCCTTGTCTCGCACCGGCGTGTTTACCCGTCGCGGCGGTCGTCGGGGAGTGCAACAGGTGGAGCTATAGAGTAAGGAACGGGTGGAGAGGGGCGGGGAGGAGGACAAGGACGAGATCCTTCGCTCCGCTCAGGATGACAAAAAGGGGAGAGAGTCAAAGAAGAGTAGTCGTGAAGGGTTCCAATCGGCGTTTATTGCTGTGAAACGGTGGGCACTAGAGCCCTTGACCTTGAATCCGCGCCCATCTGCGGCATCTGCGGACGGGCTTTGGGTTTGGGCTGGTCCGGCGGCTACCATGTCCCGATGCGCAAAATATTCTGGGGCGTGATCCTTTTTGTCACCTGGCTATTGCCGTTTATTTTTGGGTGGTCGTCGCTGGCGGATTTCCTGGCGGGGCGCAAGCAGGAAGTGACGCTCAGCTTTCCGCCGCAGGATTTTTCCCAGTTCATTTTCTGGGTTTCGTATCTGCTCTTCGTGGCGTGTTCGGCCGTGCTGGCCTATTTCGCGGTCAACCGCGTCACGATTTCGCGGTTGTTGCGGGCGACGAAGTCGGACGGCGCAGCGTGGTGGGGGGTCGAGCTGACATTGTGGGGCCTCTCGCAGAAGTGCAAGGCGAAGGCGGTCATCGCCGT
>VFKU01000545.1 GCA_009885415.1 Rhodothermota bacterium | reverse complement strand
GGACAGCCCGCTGAACCGCGGTTTCGCAGCCTTCGCCGGCGGCGTCGGCACGGACTGAGAGTAAATCAACCGTCGCATCGCTGACGGAATTCGGCTCCCCGGGAGGCTTGCCTCCCGGGGAGCTTTCGCTTTTTGGAGCGGCGGGCTTGTATCCACCTGGGCCGGCCATCCAAGGCTTGGTGGGCGATTGCGTTGGGCCCGCGGCGTTGAGGACGGTTAGTGCCGTGATACTTGCGAAGTAGGCGGTCCGGTCACGGCGAGACGGGCGCTGCGCACTGTAATTGCCGCGATCTGCATCCAAAGCGCAGCCTCTGCGCGCGCGGCGCACCTCTTGGATTCTGTATCGAAACGAGGCGGAGATCCTTTTCACTCGCCCGCGAGCGGGCCTCCGCCGGGTACGCGATCGGGTGCTAGTCGAAGTTATAAAAACACATAAAACTATCTATGTAATTACATGTCTATTTTTTTGATACGTGTCAATTAACTACTGTAAGTCGGTAGTTAGGGCCAGACGAAGAAATATCGTTAATTCCGAATAATTTAGGCAGTTGTTTGCGGAGATTCCAAATAGTACATGAGTGAATACTTACATTAGCAGTGCTTGAATAAAACCTCTTGACAGATTGCTTCAACAGGTATAGGTTAGTTGGGAAGCGCCACGTTGCGGGTGGGCGCGGCTTCGGCATGCGTTTGGTTCCGATGATTCGGGACAGCGTCGCCGGAGGGTTCCAAGAGTAGTCGCGCATCAAGGAAGGAGGCTGGAGAGTCGCGCGAGTTGTGAGGGGTCGCGGAGGAATTCCGAGGCCGTTGAAATCACGATGGGACGTAATGCGGTTGATCTGCAGATGAATTTGGCGCGTGGACCGGCGTGGTGCCGGCCCAAAAATCAATGTCAGCTTCCGTCGAGGAAGCGGACAATAAAGGAATCATACATGAAGAAGAAAGGTTTCACGCTAATTGAGTTGCTGGTGGTCATTGCGATCATCGGCATCCTGGCGGCGATCCTGCTGCCGGCGCTTGCGCGTGCCCGTGAAGCGGCGCGTCGCGCGAGCTGCGCGAACAACCTCAAGCAACTTGGGTTGTCGCTGAAGATGTACTCCAACGAAGACAAGCAAGAGCGGATGCCGGCCATCCAGTTCCAGTGGTACTGGAATCCGACGATTTCGCGCGAACTTACTCCGAACAGCGATGCGCCGCTTGCATCTGGCGTGAATAATTTGTTGACCGATTTCGCGCCGCGCATGACGACGATGTATCCGGAGTATTTGCCGGATCCGAAGATCCTTGCGTGCCCGTCTGACAGCCAATCGACGATTCGCAACATCACCGCCAACTGCCTTGCGCTGTCGTCGGACTTTGACTGCGTGGGTGGTGAGCCGAGCGGCGACTGCACTTTGGGCACTTGCGGATCGATTGACTCCGCGGGTGAGAGCTATGCGTACCTCGGCTGGGTGTTCGACAAGCTCGAACTGATGCAGGATCTTGGCGAGCTCGTGAACGGCGCTTCAGGTAACTTCATCAACCTTGAGACGGGCTTCTCCTTGGATCCGGGCGTGGTCGCCCCGACCCAAGCGGCGCAGCCCTTCGAATACTTCGTCAACGATTGGGTTTTAGATTGCGCCATCACTGGCCCGGTCGCTCCCTTCACCGCGGCGCAGGACTGCGTCAACAACGCCGTCGACAAGGACATGAGCCCGATCATCGTGAACGTGCAAGGGCCGTCGATGACGCCGGCGCTTGTCCCGGGTGATAATTACGGTAACGGCGCGACGGGAACGGTCTTCCGTCTCCGTGAAGGCATTGAGCGCGCTCTGATCACCGACATCAACAACCCCGGTGCCAGCGCGAAGTCTCAGTCGGACATCTTCATCGCGTACGACATC
>VFKU01000372.1 GCA_009885415.1 Rhodothermota bacterium | reverse complement strand
CGCCCTGCCTGCCCCGCCGAAGAGGTCTGCGTGAATCGACGATTGACGGTGTTTGCGTTGCTATTGTTGGCCTCGTGCGCGCCCGCGCGCGACGTGGTCGTCGTCTACAGTCCGCACGGGCCCGACGTCGGCAAGGACTACGAGAAACTTTTCGAGGCGGCGCACCCGGAGATCGACGTGCAGTGGCTCGACATGGGCTCGCAGGAGGTCTACACGCGCATCAGCGCGGAGCGGAGCCGGCCGGCCTGCGACGTGTGGTGGGGCGCGCCGAGCACGATGTTCATGCAGGCGGCGAAGGAGGGTTTGTTGGAGCCCTACAGGCCGACGTGGGCCGATGCCTTGGCCGCGAGTGACAAGGACGCGCAGGATCGGTGGTACGGGACTTATCAGACGCCGCTTGCGATGTTCTTCAACACCAGAAAATATACGCGCGCCGATGTGCCGCACACCTGGGACGAGTTGCTCGATCCGAAGTGGGCCGGGAAAATCACCATCCGCAAGCCGCTCGCCTCGGGCACGATGCGCACCTTCATCGGCGCGATGATCTTGCGCGCGGGGAACGAGGACGCCGGGATCGCGTGGCTTGGCAAGTTGCACGCGCAGACGAAGAGTTACCAGGAAACGCCGCAGTTGCTCTTCGATCTGCTCAAGCGGAACGAGGACATGATTAGCGTGTGGATCATGCCAGACGCCGTCTTGCAGCGCGAGCGGAACGGCAGCCCCTTCGATTTTTATCTACCCAAGCCGACGCCGGTGCTCACCGAGGCGATCGCGATTGTGAAGGGCGCGCCGCACCGGAAGAACGCGGAATTGTTTTACGAATTTGTGACCACCGCGGACGCGCTGGTTTATCAGGCGCAGGCCTACGCAAAGGTCCCCGCGCGCAAGGACATCGATCCCAAGCGGCTCCCGGCGTGGCTCGCGAAGGAGACCATCGAGCCGATGGCGATTGACTGGGATGCTTTCGCGAAGAAGGAACCGGGCTGGACCGACCGCTGGGAAAAAGAGGTCTACAGCAAAAAATGAGTTCGGTCCGCCTCGATCACGTTTCGAAGCTCTACCCCGAAGGCGGCGGGGTGCGCGATTTCTCCGTCGAGATCGCCGACGGCGAGTTCTTCGCGTTTCTCGGGCAGAGCGGCTGCGGAAAGACGACGACCCTGCGCGTGATCGCCGGACTCGAACAACCGGACAGCGGCCGCGTCTACTTCGACGGGCGCGACGTGACCGATCTCCCGCCGGAAAAACGAAACGCGGCGATGGTGTTTCAGAACTACGCGCTGTTCCCGCACATGAGCGTGGGGGAGAATGTTGCCTTCGGGTTGAAGGCGCGCAAGACCCCGCGCGAAGAAACGCAGCGGCGCGTCGTCGAGGCGCTCGAACTGGTGCAGCTCGGCGGCCTCGAGCGCCGCGCGGTCACGGAGTTGAGCGGCGGCCAACAGCAGCGCGTCGCGCTCGCGCGGGCGATCGCCGTGCAGCCGAAGATTCTGCTGCTCGATGAGCCGCTGAGCAATCTCGATGCGGAGCTGCGTTACTCGACCCGGCGCCAGCTCGCGGAGTTGCAGCAGCGCCTGAAAATCACGGCGATATACGTCACGCACGATCAGGAAGAAGCGCTCGAACTCGCGCACCGCATCGCCATCATGCGCGAGGGCGTCGTCGAACAAATCGGTACGCCAGACGAAGTACTCGATTCTCCTGCGACGCCCTTCGTCGAGAGTTTCCTGAGCCGCCAGCGGCGTTTGCTGGGGCGTTAGCTCTTAGTCGAAGGTAGGGCGGGTCATGACTCGCCCTACCGCTAAAAGCGCAGTATTCGCAATAAATCCCGCGATCTGGTAATATTTATCCGACATTTGTTTGGGTCTCGCGTCCAGGGGGAGCGTCGTGGCCGTTAGCATCGCAGAAAATTTTGTCAAGGCCGTCCAGGCCAATCACGAGTACATACCCGTGCATATTTCTTCGCTGCGGGTGGACTCGATCACCGGCTTCGATCTTTTCCTCCAAGTGCGGCCCGACGAACCGGTCGTGTTGTACGCCGAGCGGAATACGCCGTTCAGCGAGCGGAGCCGGCGGCGCCTGCAAGAGAACCGCGTCGAGTTTCTTTTCATCAGCAGCGCGCAGCAGGGGTCGTACCGGAAATACCTCGAGAGCCACCTGCAGGCGATCCTGCTGGACCCCTCGGTCGAGACCGAGGCGAAGAGCGAGATTCTGTACGCGTCGGCGCACGGCCTCATGCGCGAGGTCTACGAGAACCCGGAGATGGACGACGGTCTCGCGCGCAGCCGCGACCTCGTGCGCAACACGATGCAGTTCATGTACGGCCAGCGGCGCGCGCTGCGGCACCTCATCGAGGCGGCGTCGACGGATTACGAGTTGTACACGCACGCGGTGAACGGCTTCGTGCTCGGCATGGGCCTCGCCCTACGCGCGGGTATCGGCACGCCAAAGGAGTTGGCGCTTTTCGGCCCCGGCGCGATGCTGCGCGATCTCGGCATGACGAAGGTACCGCTCGCGATCCGTGAGAGCACGAGCAAACTGACCGTGAGCCAGTTCGAACTCCTGAAACAACACCCGGAAATCGGCGAGGAAATGGTGCGCGAGCTCGGCGAGACAAATCGCCTGACGCTCGAACTCGTGCGGCACCACCACGAGCGCATGGACGGCACAGGCTACCCCGACCGCATGGAGGGCAACGCCATCCAGCCGTTGGTCCGCGCGCTCACCGTCGCCGACACTTTCGATGCGCTAACCACGCGCCGCCGCCACCAAAAGGCGATCGGCACTTTCGAGGCCCTGCGCCTAATGAAGCTGCAAATGACGAGCGAACTCGATAGTTACCTGCTCGACACCTTCGTCCGCATCATGGGCAATCCGGACACCGCGAGCGCGGCGTAAGAATGGTAGGGTGGGCTTCAGTCCACCAAACTCGCGAGATCAGACGTCGATAATTGGTGGGCTGAAGCCCACAGCTGTCCAAGATAATCTGCGTTGATGGATTTCTCTATTGTTTTTATAGTGATTATTGTCCTGAAATTGGGTGTTGCGGTTGAGGTCTGGGTGTGATTGGGCCTGGGCTGTCCAAGACAGGAAGAGCGATCGGACGACGCACTGGGGTTCGTTGGAGCCAAGAGTACCCAACAAACATGAAAGAAGGGAGAGGTCTGGGGTAGAAAACGGGTCAGATCGAGGGGCGATCTCCAACCTTGAAGATATCTTCTACAACCTATTTTGGACACGTGTGGGCTGAAGCCCACCCTACCATTCTTGTTTTCTGTCAGCGTCCTATAAACACCGGCGGCCTTTTCTCCATAAACGCCGTGACCGCTTCGGTCAGATCGTTCGAGAGCAGGAAAGCGGCGTTGAACTGCGCGATGTATTCGAGACCGTCTTCGAGATTGTGCTGCTCGGAGTAGTGCAGGACTTGCTTTGTCCCTTGGACGGCCAGGGGGGAATTCGCGGCGATTTCATCGGCCATGGCGCGGGCGCCGGCGAGAAGCGTGTCTTTATCGGGATAGACTTCGTTCACGAGTCCGCAGCGCAGCGCGCGCTCGGCCGTGAGGCGTTTGCCGGTGTAGCCCATTTCGCGCGCGATGCCGGGGCCGACGATGCGCGAGATGCGTTGCAGCGTGCCGACGTCGGCGACAATCGCGATCTTGGTTTCGTGGATCGAGAAGGTCGCGTCTTGTGTGCAGAGGCGGATGTCGCAGGCGGTCGTGAGGTCGACGCCGCCGCCGATGCAATGATTGTGCACGGCCGCGATCACCGGCTTGCGGCATTTTTCCGGCGCGCTGATGCAGGCCTGCAGGCGCTTCACCTCGCGGTAGAAACCCTGGTTGCGTTCGACGAGCGTCTTGTCGCCGGTGCCGCCCGCGAGCAGATTTCCCGAAGCCGCGAAGAGGTCGAGTCCGGCGGTGAAGAGCCGCCCTTCGGCCCAGAGCACGATCGCGCGCACGCTGTCGTCCACATCGAGCTCCTCGAAGGCCGCTTTAATCTCCTCGAAGAAGATCGGGGCCATCGCGTTCAGCTTCGCCGGGTTGTTTAAGACCACCTCGGCGACGTTCCCCCGGCGGTCGATGCGGATGACGGTGTAGTTCCTGGACATGATGCGCTCCTTGGATTGCGGACGGTAGATAGTTAATATGTAAGCAGATTATTCGTTCCAGCGCGAATTCCTTCATCGTGTCGTGTTTTGCTCGTTATCGGCCCTTACATGTCCTCATCCTCACTCGATTTCCGGAATCGCCCCGCGCTCTTCGCCGCGCTGGAGGCCGCGCCCTATGACTTGCTGGTGATCGGCGCGGGCATCACCGGCTGCGGCATCGCGCGGGACGCGGCGCTGCGCGGGTTGCGCGTGGCGCTGGTGGATGCGGCGGACATCGCGGCGGGCACGTCAAGCCGATCGAGCAAGCTGATTCACGGTGGGATGCGCTACCTCGCGCAGGGGCAGATGAGCGTCGTGCGCGAGGCCGCGACGGAGCGCAAGACGCTGCGACGCATCGCGCCGCACCTCGCGCAGACGATGCCGTTCCTGGTGCCCGCGCGATCGCGGACCTCGCTGCTGAAGTTCAAGGCGGGCATGTTGGCCTACGAGCAGCTCGGCGAGGTGGAAGCCGCCGAGCGCCACGAAATGTGGGAGCTCGAACGTGTTCACGCGGAGGAGCCGCTGCTGAAATCAGAGGACCTCCGCGGCGCGCTGGTGTATCCGGAGTACCTGACCGACGACGCGCGTCTGACCTTGGCGAACGCGCGAAGTGCCGCGGCGGCGGGCGCGACGGTCGTCACCTACGCGCGCGTGACGGAAATCCTTTGCGAGTCCGGGCGCGCGGCGGGCGCGACGGTGTCCGGCGCGCTCACGGGGGAAAACCTAGGTGCGCGGATTCGCGCGCGGCTCGTGGTCAACGCCGCCGGTCCCTGGCTCGATGCGGTCCGCGCGCTCGAAGAGAAATCCGCGCCGCCGCTCTTGCAGCTTACGAAAGGCATTCACGTCACGCTCACGCGCGAGCGGCTGCCGATTCGGCACACCGTGATCATGACGACGCCGGACAAACGGTCGATCTTCGTCGTACCGCGCGGACGCTTCGTGTATTTCGGCACAACGGACACGTTCTACGCCACCCCGGACTACTGGCCGGAGATCACGCGCGAGGACAT
>VFKU01000282.1 GCA_009885415.1 Rhodothermota bacterium | reverse complement strand
ATAAGGCGCTCGCGAAAATGATCTACGCGATCACCTGCTTCGCCGCGCTCTTCAGCTTCGTCGGCACCGTGCTCGGCGGCATCTGGGCCGACCAGTCATGGGGCCGGTTCTGGGGCTGGGACCCGAAGGAAAACGGCGCGGCGCTGATTTGTTTGTGCATGCTCGCCACGCTCCACGCGCGCATGGGCGGTTACATCCGCGAGATGGGCGTGCACCTCGCTGCGATCTTCACCGGATGCGTCGTCGCGTTTTCGTGGTGGGGCGTCAACCTGCTCGGCGTCGGTCTGCATAGCTACGGCTTCACCAGCGGCATCTGGACTGCGACCTATATTTTCTGGTCGACCCAAGCGGCGATGATCGCGTTCGGGTTCTTCGTGCTCCTGCGCGAACGTCTGCGCAAGAACGCTGGAGAGAAGCCGCAGCGTGATTCCGGTCGCGGCGAACCGGCGGTGGCGAAGTAGTTTCGGGTGGATCGGCGGAGTGCGGGATTTTGGGTGTGACGCCGCCCAGCTCTGCTGGGCTTGATAAAGCGGCAGCTATCGCTGCCGCAGTCCAAAGAGTCCCTCGCTTAGGACGGTTGCGCGAACCAATACACCGAGAGCGCGGACATCGCCGCCCAAAAAAGGCCCATCACGGCAATGACCGCCGCGGCGATTTTCGCGGGCGGTGTACGCCGCAAGGTGGTGCGTACCATCACCACGCAGCCCGCCGCCGCGATTGCCTCGGCGCCCGCGAGGACGAGCAAGGAGAATTGCGGCCGTAGCGCGATGACGCCGACCGCCGCGATCACGGCCACCGCGATCGCGGGGTTGGTGAAGCGTTCTGACGGCTTGCGCGCCATCGGCTAGAGCGTCCTGAACACGTCCCGCGCGGCTTCGAGAGTCTGATCGAGTTCCGCTTCGCCATGCTCGGTGCTGCCGAAGTAGGCCTCGAACTGCGAGGGCGCGAAGTAGACGCCGCGTTCGAGCATGCCGTTGAAAAATTTCGCGTAGCGCTTCGTGTCGCTCTTGAGCGCGTCTTGGTAGTTCATCACGTCGCCGTCGCGGAAGAAGAGACCGGCCATGGCGCCGGCCTGGCCGAGACACACGGGAATGCCGGCCTCCTTGGCGATTTGGTGCAGGCCCATTCCGAGCTCGGTCATCCACCGCTCGACGCGGTCGCGGGTGTCGGGTATTTCCAATTCCTCGAGCGTGGCGAGGCCGGCGGCGGTGGCGAGCGGATTGCCGGAGAGTGTGCCGGCCTGGTAAATCTTCCCGACGGGCGACACCAGGTCCATGAGCGCCACGGATCCGCCGTACGCGCCGACCGGCAATCCGCCGCCGATGACTTTGCCGAGCGTCACGAGATCCGGCGTCACGCCGAAGCGCTGTTGCGCGCCGCCCATGCCGACGCGGAAGCCGGACATGACCTCGTCGAAGATCAGCAGCGCGCCGTGTTTGGTCGTCAGCCGGCGGAGTTCTTCGAGGTATCCCGGCGCGGGGGTGACGAGGCCCATGTTGCCCGGCACGGGCTCGAGGATCATGCAGGCTATTTTTCCGCCGTGTGCGGCGAAGGCCGCCTCGACCGCCTTGGCGTCGTTGTACGGCACAGTGAGGGTTTGTTCGATGTGCGACTTCGGTATGCCGGGACTGGTCGGTGAGCCGAAGGTCGTCGGGCCGCTTCCGGCGGCGACAAGCAGATCGTCGACGTGGCCGTGGTAGCAGCCTTCCACTTTCACGATGAGATCGCGGCCCGTCGCGCCGCGCGCGAGACGAATCGCGCTCATGGTCGCTTCGGTGCCGCTGTTGACGAGGCGGACTTTCTCGACGCAAGGCACGAGCTTGATGATTTTTTCGGCGAGCGCGATCTCGGCTTCGGTGGGCACGCCGAAGCTGGCGCCCTTCTCGAGCGCCAGCGTCACCGCTTCGACCACGCGCGGGTGCGCGTGCCCCAGAATCAGCGGGCCCCACGAGAGGACATAGTCGATGTACTCATTGCCGTCCACGTCGCGCAGGCGCGCGCCCTTGCCCGAGGCCGCGAAGAAGGGGTGCCCGCCGACCGCCTTGAAGGCGCGCACAGGACTGTTCACGCCGCCGACCAGCACGCGGTTTGCGCGGTCCCAGAGGGCGCGCGATTTTTCGAGCCGTCCCGCCATATGCCGCCCCCTAGTCCAAGCCCGCCACCTGGGCGAGCGCGGTTTCGTAGCCCCCGTTGAACTCGACCCGCGTCACTTCGTCCACGCGCAGCCGTTTCACGCCGCACCACTGCGCGTCGCGGTCGATTTCCTTCATCACGAAAGTCTTGTCGGCGATCGATTCGAGCGAGCCGATGTGGCATTCGCTTTGGTCCACCGCCTCGCGGTGCACGACCATTAGCGAGAAGTGTTCATCGACGGAGGCGAGGATGGTCTCCATGCTGTTCAGATCGACCAGCGCGGGACGCTGCGGCAGCATCCGGCGAATTTGCAGCGCCTTCTCGATAAAGCGGGAGTTGTCGAAGTCGGACTTCACCTCGGTGAGGTCGTCCAGCCGCAGCGCGACGAAGCCCTCGAGACGGATGTCGTCGGTGACCAGGTGCAAGAGCACGAAGCGTTCGTTCGCGTCCACCACGTACCCGCGGTCGTAACACCCCGCGTCTTCCAGGCACTTGCGAGTACAGATCACCATCTTCGCCTGACGCTTCGCCCGGGCAATTTCCTTGATGACGTCTTCGCGCGACATGGCGTACTCCCCATGTTCTCGATGCAACAGCCAGCGCCACTATGACAAGTCACGGAGCGGCCTGCAAGTCCGCGCGAGAAAAAAATCCGAACGGGCATCCAGCTGTGCGTGCGACTTCGCCCCCAACCTGTCATCACGGTATCTCGCAATGACGGTGTTTTTGTTTTTCTCGAGACAGCTCTTTGCAGGCGCGAGATTTTAGAGGCGCGTTAGAGAATCTGGTAGATGTGGTACCGCACGCCTTTTTCGATGGGCGAGCCGACGCCGACGGCGACGATGTTGTTGAGCCATGCGTATTTCTCGCTCGCCGTCTCGTAGCGCGGCGTGGTGCGGAAGTAGCCGGTCTTCGAGTCAATCACGCCGCGGTAGTGGGTGTAGATGAGGGCGCCATCGTCGGTTTCGATGGTGGCGCGCACGTCCACCTCGCCGATGCCGTCGGGCCGCGTGAGGTACCAGTCGCCCCCGCCCGGCAGGACGCGGCCGCTGATTTTCGGGCCCTTCACCGTGCCGGATTTCACGTAGACGATGTTGCGCGTTCCTTGCGGGGTCTCGCCGACGGGCTGCCCCGCTTCGAGTTCGGCCTCCGCTGTGCAGAGGTATTCGTAGTTCAGCGGCGGCGGCGCGGTGTCCTCCGCGCGTGCGGCCCCGCCGGCCAGCACCGCCGTCGCGGCGATCACGCCGCCTGCCACCAAAATTTCCCGCCGCGATTTAATCGTCTCGTCTTGATCCATGTGTCTCTCCTTCCGCGTAAGTATTCCGGCGTTGAATTCAATCTCTCGGGTGCATTCAACCGACTACTTCTCACTTTTTGTGTAAGGCGCCAGCAGTTCCGTCAGCTTTGCAAAGGCTTCGTCCGTGATCGTCTCGTGAATCCGCATCAAGATCGTTCCGTCCGGCGCGACGACATAGGCGTTCACCGCGCCCGCCTTGCAGCCGTAGCGCGCCGCGCACGAGCCGCTCTTGTCCATCAGCACGTCCGGGTGACTCGCCTTGATCACTGCGGCGGCCGCCGGGTGCATGGATTCCGGCACGGACTGGAGCCACGCGACGCCGACATAGTCCAGGCGCGTGCCGAAGTGCTCCCGCATCCGCGCGCTCCACGCTTGGATCGCCACCTGGCTCGCCTGCTCGCCGAAGGTCAGGAAGACCGCCTTCGCCCGCGGCCACTTCACGCGCGTCAGGCCGTCTTGGGCGTTCGGCAGGGTGAAGTTCGGGGCTTTTTCTGTGGCCGTCACTGTCGAGGGCGGGGGAGAGGGCGCGTCCTGTGGCTGGGGTTTCTGGATGGCTTCGTCCGCGAAGGTCAAGGGCGCGAGGACGAGGGCGAGGACGAATCCCGCGCTCGCCGATCGACGCGCCCGCTTTAGACTTCCCGCTGCCCGCTTCATTCTCGTAACCACTTCGCTGCGTCTTTCGCCCAATACGTCAAAATTAGTTTTGCGCCGGCCCGCTTGATGCTCGTGAGGCATTCCATCGCTGCGCGGCGCTCGTCGATCCAGCCGTTCGCGGCCGCCGCCTTGATCATCGCGAATTCGCCGGAGACGTTGTAGGCCGCCAGCGGCAGGTCGAATTCGTCCGCCGCCCAGCGGATCACGTCGAGATAGGGGAGGGCCGGCTTCACCATGACGATGTCGGCACCCTCTTCGATGTCCATGGCGATTTCACGCATCGCTTCCTTCAGGTTCGCGGGGTCCATCTGGTAACTCGAACGATCGCCGAACTGCGGCGGCGATTCCGCCGCTTCGCGGAAGGGACCGTAGAAAGCCGAGGCGTATTTCGCGCTGTAGGCCATGATCGGCAGGTCGTGGAAGCCGTTGTCGTCCAGCGCATCGCGGATCTCGGCGACGCGCCCGTCCATCATATCCGAGGGCGCGACCATGTCGGCGCCGGCGCGGGCGTGGGCGAGGGCTTCCTTTACGAGCACGTCCAGCGTCGCGTCGTTGTCCACATCGAGATTGCCGTCCAGGTTCTCCGCGATAATCCCGCAGTGGCCGTGGTCGGTGTATTCGCAGAGGCACACGTCGGTGATCACGCACAAGTCCGGGCAGGCCCGCTTGATGCTCTCGACCGCCTGGCACACGATCGCATCCTCGGCGTGCGCCGAGGAACCTTCCGCGTCTTTCTCGTCGGGAATGCCAAACAGAATCACCCCCGGAATGCCGAGTTGCTCGATCACGCGGCATTCCTCGGTCAGCGTGTCCACGCTCCACTGGTAATTCCCCGGCATCGACTTGATCGCGATTTTCACGTCGCGCCCCTCGCGGACGAAGAGCGGCAGGATCAGGTCATCTACCGACAAGTGCGTCTCGCGCACCATCCGCCGCAGCGTCGCGTTCCGCCGCAGCCGCCGCATTCTAGTAATCGGAAAGTTCATTTATGTCCTCGCGTTCGCTCGCTGCCCAAAAGAAGAGCATAGCAGATGATCCGCCGCCCGCCCACCCATTTGTCGGGGGCCGATGGCCTATCTGAGGGCGGATTTGCTAAGCTCGCATACGGGGGCGGGGAGCATGTTCGTACACACCTACTTGCGTTGGGCGCGGCGCTGCGTCGCGGCGAGTCTGGCTGCGCCCCCGCTTATTCTTGCGTGTACGTATTATCTTTACTACGTCCACGAGAAGACCCAAGACGATTTTCTTGCGCGGCTGCCCGAGCGCTTGATGCAACTGGGCCCGGCGCTGCTTGCGCTCGGGGTGGCGGGCGCGGTCCTCTTTGCGGTACTTCGCCGGCTCGATGCCGCGGGCGACGCCTCGGCGCGGATGCAGGCGGATTTCGCGGGCGCCCTGCGCGGACGCGCGCTCGATTGGGCGATCGTCGGCGCCGCCGCGCTGAGCCTCTATCTCGAACTCGTGGTCATCCGCTGGCAGGTAAGCATTTTCCCCGTGCTGGCCTTCTACAAAAACTTCGGACTCTTCGCCTGTTTCGCCGGACTCGGCCTGGGCTACGCGCTCGCCGCGCGCGATCGCATCCCGCTCATTGCCGCCGCGCCACTCATCGCGTGGCAGGTGGTCTTTTTTCTCGGGCTCAAATTTGGCCTCGGCGAGGGCCGCATGGACAGCGCGATGGCCTCGCCCGTCCGCGAGCAGCTCAACATGGGCGTCGGCCTCGTGCGCGTGTGGTTCCAGTACATCGTGATTTACTACACGCTCGGCATCGTCTTCGCGCTGACCGTGTTTGTGTTCGTGCCGATCGGCCAGCTTTGCGGCCGGCTCATGTCGCTCACGGGAAATCTCCGCGCTTACGGCCTCAACCTCGCGGGCAGCCTTGCCGGCGTGCTCCTCATGCACGCGCTGAGTTACCTGTGGACGCCGCCGCTGGTTTGGTTCGGAATCGCCTTCGCGGTACTGCTTGTGTTTCAGGCGTATCACCGCGCGGCGCTGCTCTTCACCGGCTGCACGGCGGTGCTTGCGATGACGGCGATGGCCTGGCCGGTCGCGCCGGTGCGCACGCAAATCGTCTACTCGCCCTACCAAATTATCGAGCGCGAATACACGCCCGACGGCCTCACCACGATTCGCACTTCCGGCCATTTCCTTCAGCGCGTGCACAACCTTACGCCCGCCGGTATCGCGATGAACCCCGACGCGCGCGAGGGGCGCATGGCGCAATACTACGAGCTGCCGCACCGTATCGCCGGGCACCGGAAGCGGCTGGTCGTCGTCGGCGCGGGCACGGGGAACGACGTTGCCGCCGCGCTGCGCATGGGCGTCGATGAGGTCACCGGGGTCGAGATCGATCCGGCGATCGTCGAGATCGGCCGGGTCGCGCATCCGGAAAAGCCGTACAGCAATCCGAAGGTGCGCACCGTGGTGAACGACGCGCGGTCCTTTTTCCGGCACGACCGCGAACAGTACGACATGATCGCCTACGGCATGCTCGATTCGCACTCGGCGCTCAGCAACGCGGCGAGCGTCCGGCTCGATTCTTTTGTGTATACCGTGCAGGGATTCCGAGAATCGCGTGCGCGACTCACGCCCGATGGATTCTTGAGTCTCTCGTTTAACGTGCTCTCGCCCGAGCTCGGCCACAAGATATTCCTGATGCTCCGCGAGGCCTTCGACGGCCGCGACCCGGTCTGCCTCAAATCGCAATACGGCCAGACTTACTATTTCTTTCAATCGCAGGCGGGCGAGGTCAAGATTGATCCGGCGATCCTCGCCACCGCGCAGTTTGAGGACATCACGCCCACAATCGCGGCCGAGGCGATTCGGACCGATGTTTCGACGGACGACTGGCCCTTTTTCTACATGCCCCGGCGCGTGTATCCCTTCTCTTATCTCGGCGTGATCAGCCTCGTCGTTGTGGTCACGCTCGGCTTCGTTGCGCTCCTTGCGCCCGGCCGGCCCGAACGCGGCCACGGCGTGTTCTTTTTCCTTGGCGCGGGCTTCATGCTCGTCGAAACCAAAGGCATCACCGAACTCGGCTTGCAATTCGGCAACACCTGGCAAGTCATCGGCATCATCATCGCCGGTATTTTATTGATGGCGCTCGGGTCGAACGCTTTTGTGCAGCGCTTCGGCATCGCTCGCGCGGCGATCCCCTTTGTCTTGCTCGTCGTGAGCCTCATCGCCGGCTACGCGATCGCCCGCGCCGGCGGCATGCCCTCCACCGCGCCCGGTCGCTTCGCCGCCGTCGCACTGCTCACCTGTCCCGTGTTTTTCTCCGGCATTGTCTTCTCCACGCTCCTGCGCGACACCGCCAACGTCGCCGGCGCCATGTCCGCCAACCTGCTTGGTGCGATGGTCGGCGGTATGCTCGAAAACAACGCCCTACGTTTCGGCTATAGTTCAATGTATCTGATGGCGATCGCGCTGTACGCGGCGGCAGGGACTAGCTGGGCGATGTCTCGGCGCGGATCAGGCGAGGTGACGTCACTTCGCACCTGAATATCTGTCCGCAAGTTATTTGATAACATCTTGAGTGATTGTAGCGCCTCTCCCGATATTGCAGCCTTTCGAATAACGAAGGAGTTCGCGTGGACACCCCTGTGCAAGTCCCGCGTTCATGGTTTGGACGGCTTAAACTGGCCGGGTTGTTTGCCAGCGTAGCGCTCGTTGCCTTGATCACTGGAAGTGCTGTTTTCATTTACTTCTATTCGGCATCGAGACAGGAAGCGTCCAATAGGGTTAAGGATCAATTGCGCCGGGAAGGCCTCCCAACGACTCCCGCGGAACTCGATCGCTTTTATCACAACAGCGAGAATGCTGATCGATTGGGGAAAGAATTCATGGTGGTTTTCGCGAAATACAACGCCATGAACGAAAAGGTTGAAGAGATACCTTACTTCGATCGCATGGCCGACGCCGGAGAGCGGCCTTCGCCGGAAGTCTTGAAGCATATGCGCGCTCACCTGGACGCAAATCGCGACTACATGGGTGACCTTCGGCAGCTCGTTAACACTTCCCGCGATGTCCGATTTCCGATGGACTTCTCACAGGAGTTCAAAATGAAGTTTCCCCATATTGTCCCAATTCGAAATGCGGTGCGGATGATGGCAATTCAAACGCAGGTACTGGCGGAGGCCGGCGATGCAGATGAACTGGAGGCCACACTGAAGGATTCCGTACTCCTCGCAGAGACACTCAAGAAGGATCCTGTGCATGCTTCACAGCGCATT
>VFKU01000753.1 GCA_009885415.1 Rhodothermota bacterium | reverse complement strand
TGTCGATCGTCTTGGGGATGGTGATGAAGTTGACGCCGCCTCGCTCCATGATGCGCGCAACATTTTTGTGCGTGCCACCCCCGCCGAGACACACGACGCAATCGAGCCCGAGCTCTTCGACGTTGTGCACGATCTCGCCGATGCGGTTCTCGGTGCCGCCGTCGGAGGCGGGCATCTTGTGGGGTTTGTCACGACTGGTGCGCAGCACGGTGCCGCCGGCGGTGAGCAGGCCGCTGGCCTGGAGATCGTCGAGCTCGATGTAGCGATTTTCGACGAGGCCGCGAAAGCCCTCGAGGAAACCGTAGACGCGCACGCCCTCGGGCAACAGCGACTTTGCCACCGCGCGGATGACGGCGTTCAGCCCCGGACAGTCTCCGCCGGCGGTAAGAATGCCGACGGCGTTGATCTTGCGATTTTGTCCCACGAGTGGATGGCTCCCCCGCGCCGCCGGTGACCTGCGGCGCCCCCGTCGCGCATGCAGCCCCCGCGCGACAGGCGGGATTTTAGCCGAAGTGGGCCGTCTTGTCTATAATCCTTTCAGCAAGGGCGGGAAACCGAAGAGGCCGTCTGCGACCAAGGGGGCCACGATTGTGGGTAAATCGACAAAAAAAGAAGCCGAACGACGCAGGAAAGAGATCGAGCGCAAGAAAGAGCGGGAGGAACGTAAACGCGCGGAGAAAATCCGCGCCGAAGAAGAGTGGTTGAAGGCGGTCCGCAAGCTCAAGGAAGCCAAGAAAAAGGCGCGCGAGCTGAAGAAGGACGCCGAAGGCAAGAAAAAGCGCAAGAAACGAAAGAAATAACCAGCGGATTTAACGAGCGCGGCGCGGGGCCGGTATCGGCTGCGCAATCCCGGTCGCCTTCGCTTCGAGATACGCGCGCGTGAGCGCCTGCGCGCGGCGCGTGCCGGTCTTGCCGCCGACGTAGGGGTTCGACTGCGTTTCGTCGTAGTAACGGGCCTTGTAATCGTCTTCGAGCTGAAACCCGACGAAGGCGCGGATGTCCTCGCGCAGGGCCTCGTCGTAGACCGGAAAGGCGACTTCGACGCGCCAGTCGAGGTTTCGCTCCATCAAGTCGGACGAGCCAACGTAGATTTTCTCGGCCTCGCCCCGCCCAAAGATGTAGATGCGCTGGTGCTCGAGGTAGCGGTCGAGAATCGAGACGGCGCGGATGTTCGGGTGGGGCGACATCGCGTAGGTCGTGCGCACGACGAGATCTATTTTTACGCCTGCGTCCGCCGCGCGCCGAATCTTCTTGATCATCGCCTCGTCGGTGAGGTGGTTCACCTTGATGCAGAGATAGCCTTTGTCGCGCTTGGCAATCTCGGCGTCCACCAGGCGCGAGAAGGCCTTGCGCAGATTGAAGGGAGAGACGACGAGGTGCTTGAAATTCGGCGAGGCGAGCACGCGCATGCGCGAGGCGCGTTCGAGATACTCGAAGACTTCGTCCACTTCGGCGGTCAGCCGCGGATCGGCGGTGAAAAGCGTGCTGTCGACGTAAGTGTGAGCGGTGCCCTCGTGGAAGTTTCCGGTCGATAGCGCGGCGAACTGGATGCCCTCTTTCTGAATGAGCAGCAGTTTGCAGTGGACTTTCATGGGGGGCAACCCGAAGACGACGTGCGCGCCGGCCTCCTGGAGCCGCTCGGCCATATTGATGTTGTTCTTCTCGTCGAAGCGGGCCTGCAGCTCGACCGAGACAAAGACCCACTTCCCGTTTTGCGCGGCGTTCACCAGCGCGTTCACGATGCGCGAGTTCCGCGCGACGCGGTACAGCGACATCTTGATCGCCTCGACCTTCGGATCGATCGCCGCCTCGCGCAGAAGCCGGACGATGTGATCGAAGTTCTGGTAGGGCGCGGTCAACAACAGGTCCTGCTCGCGGATCATCTCGATCATCGGCGTGCGGCCGCGATCGAGCACGGGATGCGGCACGGGGGACGCTTCGGGCCAGGACAAGTCGGGGCGCTTGATCGGGAAATTCACCAGGTCGCGCATGTTGTGGTAGCGCGCGCCGCCGATGAGCGGGTATTCGTCGCCGATTCGCAGCTCCATCGTGAGCAGGCGCAGCAGCACGGGCGGGATCGCGGCGTCGTAGACCATGCGCGTGGGCCGGCCGCCCTTGCGGCTCTGTAATTCCTGCTCCATTTTGCGGACGTAGTCTTCGGAGAAGTCGTTGTCCATGTCGAGCTCGGCGTCGCGCAGGATCTTAAACTCGAAGGCCTCGATTTCCTTGTACTCGAAGATGTAAAAGACGTCGTCGAGCGAATGTCGAATCGCGTCGTCGATGTACATGATGTCGCCCGAGGGCAATTCGACGAAGCGGCCGAGCTCGGTGGGGATGCGCAGGATGGCGTAGCGCGGGGTCTCGCCGCGCATCTTCACGGCGAAGTACAGCTCGCCATCCATCAGTTGCGGGAAATCCTGGGCCTCGTCGATAAGCAGCGGTACGAGGCTGGGCAGGATGTTCTGGCGGAAATGGTCGCGCAACCAGACGTCCAACTCGGAGCCTTTCTTGATGTCGGCCTCGGTGAGCAGGCGGATGCCCTCACTGGCGAGCGCCTTGATGATCGCGTGGTAGGCCGCTTGGAAACGCTGGTCAAGCTCGCGCGAGCGCTGCGCGACGACGTCGAGCACATTGCTTTTGTCCGTGTGACCGATTTCGATCATGCGATGGACGCTGGCGACGCGGACCTTGAAGAACTCGTCCATGTTGGACGAATAGATGCCGAGGAAGCGCACGCGCTCCATTAGCGGATTGCGCTCGTCCTCGGCCTCCTGCAACACGCGCTCGTTGAAGGAAAGCGTGGAGATATCGCGATCTTGCCAGAGGCGTTTGAGCGGGCGGGCGGGCTTCATGGCGAGGGGGATGAAAAGCGCGGGCCGGCCGCCCGATTCGCGGCCGGCCCGCGCGGTACTCCGTGGTTTAGTCGCCGGCTTCGGTCTGGGTCTTCTTCGGAATATTAAAGGTGTTGGGTAAGGTCTGGAGGATGGCGGGATGGACGCTGTCCACCGCATCCGGGAACTTGCCCGTCATGTGGCCCTTCTCAACCTTGAGCCCGAGCTTTTCGTCCGTGAGCACGACATGCGACCAGGTCGTCAGCATTTCGTTTTCGGTCCAGGGGCCGTAGGTGACCTTCGCGTTCGGGTCCACGGCCTCGGGGTTGTTCGTGGTGTTGTCCCAGAAAGCGCGCACGTGATACTTCGTTCCCTTCGGGACCTGCACTGGCTCGGCGAGTTCGTAGTTGGACTGCCAATTCCAGTTGTAGAGAGGGATGTCGGCGATGAGCTTGCTCGTGCCGTCTGGCAGGATCGCCGTCGTGGTGTAGGCGTTGCCGCGCGTGTGCATGTGCGCGCCGCTGGACAGAATCGTCAGCGGAAAGTTCAGCGTCACCTCGGTGTCCATCGTGAAGGTGCCGTTCGGCTCGATGGTGATCGCGTAGTCGTCGGTGCCGCAGGTGCGCACGATCTTGTCCACGCGGCCGTTGGCGAGCTTGACGCCGAACTTGACGCGGTCGGTGATGGCCTCGTCCTGGCCGACGTAGTGCATCTGGATTTGGATGACGCTGCCCTTGGGCAGGAAGAGCGCCGCGCCCTCGGGGTAGCGCATCGGGCGCGCTCCGGGCAGGTAGCTGCCGATGTAGTCGCCGCCTTTCATGACCGCGTCGCCAATACCGACCTGATCT
>VFKU01000099.1 GCA_009885415.1 Rhodothermota bacterium | reverse complement strand
GCCTGCCGTGCCGAGCGTGACCGCGGCCGTCATTGCCAGTGCAGCGAGAACGCGCATCCAATTCCTGTCCATGAGTCTAGATCTCCTTCGTCTTCGACGAGTTCACCTTCGTGGCTCAGCAGTATCGTCGGCGAAGGCGATCAAACAGGTAACGAGAAGGTAAAGATTCGGTATAGACGCTGCCGCTCAGTCCTTGATGGCTTCCTTGACGTCTTCCGCGGCCTCTTGGGCGTGCTTCTTCGTGTCGGCCGCGACATCTTTCAGCTGATCGTCGGCCCTTTCCATCGTCTTATCGATGGCTTTGCCCGCCTGTTCCACAGGACCTTCGCCATTCTTGTCGGTACAACCGGCGCCGCCCATCGCGGCCGCGAGCGCTACCAACATCACTGCAACAAGTCGTATACACTTCATGGGGCGATCCTCCGTTTGTCCATACGCTTGCGGTCGAACGCAAAACCTACCAACACAACACCAGTGCGCGTGTAAAGATTCGGTAAAATGATCTTAAACCGAAAAGAATGAGGTGTGGCATGCGGCTCTCTCTAAACCAGTTCTCCCTCTCGATCGCAATACTCTGCAGCCTGGCCGCCACGGTTCCGGCCCGTGCACAGTCGCTCGAAGGGTCGAAGGCCGGCGAGGCGCGCGAGGTCGTTGGGATCAAACTGCGCTGGTGTCCCGCGGGGACCTTCAAAATGGGCAGTCCGCGGACCGAGCCCGAGCGGCGTCCCGGCGAGGACCAGGTCGACGTGACGCTTACGCACGGCTTCTGGATGGGCCAGTGCGAGGTGACGCAGGGCGAGTGGAAGCGGGTCATGGGCGCGCTGCCGGGCGAAGTCACGGAACACGCGGGCGTCGGCGACGACTTCCCGCTCTACAACGTCAACTACGCCGAAGCGCAGGCCCTCTGCGCGAAGCTGACCGAGCTCGCTCGCGCGGCCTCGGCCCTGCCCGAGGGCTGGGCCTTCCGGCTGCCGACCGAGGCGCAGTGGGAGTACGCCTGTCGCGCGGGGACGACGACCGCCACTTACGCGGGCGCATACCTGGACAGCACGCAGGCGAACTTCCTCGGCGACAAGCCGTACAACGGCGCGCCCGCCGGCCCTGCGCTCAACCGCGCGACCAAAGTCGGCAGCTATCCGCCGAATCCCTGGGGCTTGCACGACATGCAAGGGAACGAAACCGAGTGGTGTCGAGATTGGGCCCACGCACGTTTGCCGGGCGGCGTGGATCCAGACCTGTCCGACGTTCTCGGCACGCCGAGTCAGAATGGCGCCTTGTCCCGCTCGCGTCGCGGCGGCGGGTGGACCGATCCCGGCTGGCCGCAGCGATCGGCGTTCCGTCAGCGCTTCGAACCGGAGCGGCGCTATGACCACATCGGCATGCGCGTGTCGCTTTCTTTCTGGGAAGAAAGAAAGTAACCAAAAAAAGACCGACTGCCAGGGCAACCGACTACGCTTTGAGTTCGGCGACTTATTTCGGACTGTCTCTGAGGAGTCCTAACTTCACGAGGCCCTCGGCGGTCGCGGCGGCGCGTTCCTCGTTCGGGCGCGGCACCCAGCCGGGCAGGCGCTCGGCGTTGGTGGCGTTCTTTTGATTGCCGATCTCGGCCAATCGAAGAATCGAATGTAAGACGTTTGCGAGGAGCAGTCCACGAAGCACAACGGGATACAGCTTTCAAGCTGCCTGCATCCAGTCGCGTTCATAGGTTGCCCAAAGCTGAAGCAGATCTGTCTCGCGAACGAAGCCGAGACAAAAAACCCGTTACCCGTGGATGTTATGGGGTTTTTGTCGTTGTGGTGGTTTCTTCCTTCTCGACCACCGTGCCATCGCGATCCCGGTCCGTGGTCGTCGTCACTTCGCGGGTCTTCTCCGTCGTCGTCGCCTTGTCGCAACTGCAGAATACGACGGGGGTAATTAATAGGACGGCGGCTACAAAGAACTTGCTGGCGGACTTCAACATGCGAGGTCTCCTTTGACGCTCATTGGCTACGCTACTCGTTTCGCATACATGCAAAAACGATTTCAACGACACTCCGCTGCGGCCGACTCTCGCGCTCCCACAAGTCGGCCGAGCACGACAAAGATTAATTTCGCCCCTGCGCGATGCGGGTCGCGCAGGGGCATACGGAAAGGGTGTTGCAGAAACACCTTACGCACTCATTAAACATCGGCTGCGTAATTCCTGGGTAAAAACAAGGTGAAATTTTCGTAAATAGTGGGTTAGTTTCGGATGCCGGCATGCGGGGTTCAGGGTGTGAAATTGAAGGGCGGATCGGCATTTCCGTCGTGATGGCCCGTTGCTGATTCTGACTCGATTTATCCGGCCGTTTTGCGGAAGGCAGTCATCAGTTGCCGGGCGGTCTTTTCCCAGGCCCAGCCGGTGCTCATTTGGCGGCCGAGCTTGGCGCGGCGTTCGCGGTCGCCGATGTTCTCCGTGGCGCAACGGCGCATCATACCGGTGACGGAATCGACGTTGTCGGGCACGATGTACATCGGCGCGTCGCCGGCGACTTCGGGGATGCCGCCGATGCGCCCGACGGCGACGCGCGCGCCGGCTTTGAGGGCTTCGAGCGCGAGGACTCCGGAGCCCTCGTAGGTCGAGGCGCTCAGGACCACGTCGGCGTGTTGATAGAGGCCCGCGAGCTGAGCGGTGCCGACTCGGTCGATGCGCACGATGCGCGGGCCCCAGGACGCCGGCTCGTCGTCGCCGGGCTCCCCGACGATGAGCAGCGAGTGCGGGAGTTCGTCTTGCAGGCGGCGAAAGGCCTCGAGCAGCACGGGCATGTTCTTGCGCTCGCTGATGCGGCCGACGTAGAGGAAGTAAGGCTTCTCGACAATGCTCGCGTGCGGCTGCGCGAAGGCCTCGTCGACCCCCAGCGGCGCGAGCACAGTTTTCTCGAGCGTCACGCCGAGGACCTCGAGCACCTCGCGCCGCATGAACTCGGACGGGACGACCACGGCGCGCGCCTGCGTCGCGATGTTCTTCGCCGCGCGCAGCGGCGACCCGCCGAAGAGCGCCTTCGAGTGAGACAGCTTGCGAAAGTCATAGAGTTGCATGACGAAGAGGGCGAGTGGAAATCCGGAATCCGGCGCGAGTCCCTCGATCGCGGAGAAGAGCAGGTCCGCGCCGGCGTTCTTCGCGGCAGTCGGCGCCTGGGCGGCACCGGCGATCGCGATGGTCTCGAACTTGCCGTAAGTCGAGGGGCGCTCGCCTTCGACGAGGAGTAGGAGTTCCGGTCCCGGCTGGAGCGCGGCGAGCGCCTCAAGCGACTTGCGCAAAAAGTGCGCCTCACCCCCGCGCACGCCAATGGTGTTGATCGCGACTTTCATGCACGCCCCACGCGATCCGACGGCAACAAGTGGAGGCACCTATTAGGAAATGACATGGCCGCGAAGCCGTGCCGGGATCGGCAAGCCGAGAAGGTCGAACACCGTCGGCGCAACATCAAAAAGACTGAGCCCCTCTGCCCGCCGCGGACGCCGTCCGCCGCCGCGAAGAATAAAGACCCCCGGAAAATCATGATTCGCCCCATCGGGCCCCGCATCGTTGCCTTGCCAAAATAGGCCCCCGCCCACCTTGCCCACCGACCGCCACCGCAGCCCGCCAAAATAGGCGAGCAAATCCGGCGCGATGCCGTTTACCGTGTCATAAATACGCTCGGGTTTCAACACGCGGTTGCCCAACGCCACGCCGTCCGGCCCCGCGACGCCCTCCAACTCGCCGATCAACTCATCGCGCAGCGCCTCGTATTGCTCGCGCGGAACGACGCCCAAGGGCTCCCGCCCGGCGACGTTCAGGCAGATCCGCGCGTAGTATCCGCCCTCGCCCCAGGCGCGCGTGCGGGGCCAATCGACTATCTCCGGCGTGAGCGGCGCCGGTGCAACAGGCGCGGTCTTTAGTACAAGGTAACCACGGTCGATCAGCCACTGGTTGATGGCGAAGCCGCCGTGCAAGGCTTGCGCGCCATGATCAGAGACTACGAGCACGGCGGTGTCGGATCCCGCCTGATCCACGAGGCGACCGATACGCGCATCGAGCGCGCGGTAATAATCGGGGATCACCCGCTCATAGGGATTGCCCGCGCGGTAGGCCGGGTGCGCGGGGTCAGCGTCCTGCCAGAAGGCGTGGTGCATCCGGTCGAGACCGATCTCGACCATCATGCAGAGATCCCAGGGCTTCGCGCCGATAAGGTACTCGGCGTAATCGAAGCGGTTGTGCATCAGCACGTGGATGCGCTCCGCCAGGCCCTCGCGCGCGTCCGCGCGGAAGTCCGGTACGTCGATGATGTACTCCCCCACCGCCTGGCGCAGCTCCCCGGCGAGCGCTTCGGGGTGCGTGTAGGCAACAGACGTGCTAGGGGTAAGGAGGTCGGTGATGAGACAGCCGCGCAGCGGCCGGGGCGGGTAGGTCTGCGGGACGCCGAGCACGATCGCGTCGAGCCCGGCCTCGCTCGTGAAATCCCAGAGGCGCTTCTCGCGAATATCCTGCGAGCTGGTGAGTGCCAGGGGGCCATAAGAATGATCGCGGCGATTGCGGAAGCCGTAGACGCCGAGCGTGCCTGCGTCGAGCCCCGAGGTCATGCACGACCACGCGGGGATCGTGATCGGCGGATTGCAGCTTTGCAGTTCGCCCCAGACGCCCTGCGCCATCAGACGATGCAGATTCGGAAGCGGGAGGCTTTCGAGGTCGAAGACGAAACGCGGAGCGGCGCAGTCGAGCCCGATGATCAGAACACGTTGTGCGCGGCGGGGATTCATGCAGCGTCGGCAGGCCGGCCCGCGCGACCGCTGGCTAGCGGCGGCGGCTCAGCGCCCCTCCAACTCGCGAATGGTGTTGTTCGCATTGTGAAGGCGCTTGGCGAGCACGCGCGTGATGTTGAGCAGCATCTGGACCGCCACGCGCTTGGTGAGGAGCTTTTCGAAGAGATTTTGATCCATGACGCAGACCTGGCTCAGTTCGAGCGCCTTCACCGTGCCCACGCGGGGTTCGTGCAACAGCAGCGACATCTCGCCGAAAGTGTCCCCGGCATGGAAGGTGGCGAGTTGGCGTGAGCCGTCGTGCAGACTGAAGGAGCCGCCGAGCACGACGAACATCTGGTTGCCGACGGTGCCTTTTTGAAAGACCATCTGGTCTTTCTGGACCATCATCGTCTGGCAATGGCTAAAAATCTTACTGATATCTTCCGGACTGAAGCCCTTGAAGATGTCGATGTTACGGACGGCGCGCGCGAGTTGCGGATTCATTCCAGCGCCCATGTCTTCGCCCTCCGGCGTCAGACCACGTAGATATAGCGGCTACAATTGATGCAGGTGTGAATGTGCGCGGTGTCACGCCGGACTTCCTGCACGAACTTCGAGGGCAGGCGGATGAAGCAGCCCTGACAGGTGTCGCCCTCGACGGCGACCAGCGCGGGCGCGCGGCCCTTTTGCAGCTTGTCGTAGTGGCGCAACACGCGCGGATCGACGAGCGCGCGGATGCTTTCGATGCGTTCTTCGATGCGTTTCTTTCCCGATTTCGCCGCCGCAAGCATTTCCATGTGCAATTGCAGACGCGCCAGCAGGAGCATGTCCGCGTGACCGTCTTTCACTTCTTTCAGGTTCGGATCCAGCTTCACGCCGCTGATCTTTTTTTCCTGGTGATTGTCGAAGGTCTCCGCCACTTCCTCGATGACGGCGAACATCGAGTCCGCATCCGCCGCGCCGAGGATCGCCTTGAAGTGGACCTTGTCGCTGAGGAGACGCGCGACGGTGGCAACGAAGTTCAGGTAGGTGGTCTGGTGCGAGGGCGGATAACAGATGAGAAACACGAGGTGGACCGGCGCGCGATCCACCGACATGAAGTCAATGCCCGTTGACACTCGGCCCACCGCACAGGCCAGCGCCTTCATTCCGGGAATGCGCGCGTGCGGTACGGCGATGCCGTGGCCGATGCCCGTGCTCTCGGTCGCTTCGCGCGCGACGATTTGATCCAGCGCGACTTCGATGTCTGGAATCTTCTTCTTGTCGAAGAGAAGATGCGTCAGCTCGCGGACCGCCGCCGCTTTCGTCCTCGCTTCCAATTCTGGGACGATACAGGCCTTGCCGATGAACTTGGAGATAATCATGAGTGAGCGTGTACTCGCCAAAAAGCCGCGACCGAATAGGCCTAACCGCGCGGCACCGTTGTCAAGACTTTACCAACTTATCACGCGCCATACAAGCGGCAGGATGAAAAACGTCGTGGTCGCGCGGCACGGAATCTTGCCGTGCTCAATCTCCGAGCTTTTCACGCGCCGCCGCGCGCATGGCGGTAATTGGTGCAGCTGTGCCCATCCAGCGCTCGAATTGCAGCGCGGCCTGCTGGATCAGCATCTCTATGCCGTAGATGACGCCAGCGCCTTTAGACTCCGCGTCGACAATCAGGCGGGTGCGGTGCGGGCGATAGACCATATCGAAGACGACGTGTTCGGAACTGAGCGTTTCGCGAGGAACGCAGCTCGACCCGCCCTGTTCCTCGCCCATACCCACGGGCGTGCCCTGGATGATGATCTCGTGCTCGGACATCGCCTTCACGAGGTCCTCGGAGAGGCTGCCGGACTTCACGCGCGTGCGGGTCACAGCCTGCAAATCGTCCGCGAGCCGCGCGACCTTCGCCTCGGTCCGCCCGAGAATCGTAATCACGGAAGGTAGGCAGCGCTCGGCGAGGGTGAAGGCGACCGAGCGCACAGCACCGCCGGAGCCCAGGAAGAGGACGCGGCGACCGGTGAGGTCTATCCCCTTCTGGTCGAAGGCCCGGACCGCCCCCAGGCCGTCGGTCGTGCTACCGATAAGTTTGCCGTCCTCGTTGGTGATCGTGTTCACGCTGCCGATCTTCGCCGCCAGCGGTTCGAGCGAATCGAGGTACGGGATCACGGCGAGCTTGTGCGGGATGGTGACGCTCAGGCCGCGAAAACTCGGCGTGGCGCGCATCCCTTCGAGGAAGGCGCCGACCTCGGTGACGTCAAAAGCGAGGTACACGTAGTTCAGGCCCGCAGCCTCGAAGGCGGCGTTGTGCAGGTGCGGCGAGAGCGAATGCCCTACCGGGTGGCCAATGACCCCGCAGAGGCCGGTGTCGG
>VFKU01000358.1 GCA_009885415.1 Rhodothermota bacterium | reverse complement strand
TTCTCGGCATTGTGGTGAATCTTGCGCTCATGTACTCGTTGGGGTGGCCGAACTGGGCGCGCCTCGCCGGCTGGCTCATCATTGGCCAACTGATTTACATGTTCTATGGCCGGCGGCACAGCCGGCTGCGGCGCGATCGCGTGGCCGGCGCTTGAGTCGTCTTCGCGCGAAATCCGATCGGTTTTCGGGCTTCTCCTGGCACGATTGACGGTCAGGTGTTCCGGCCCTATAATCCGCCGGGGTCACGATGGGGCGGGCGGCCCGCGGGGGCGGGCGCGTTCCTCACTGAAGTTACGCTCTTGTAAGGGGGTCCTGATGAATCTGGTTTCGGCGCGTTTCCTGTCACTTTTTCTGTGCGCGGCGCTTGTCGTCACGCTGGGCCTGGCTGCGCCGGTCGCGGCGCAGGAGGCCGCACCCAGGGCAGAGATGACGTTTACCCAGCGTGTAGATGAAACGCTGAAGCCCTTCAACGAGTGGTGGGCGAAAAACATTAACGAACCGCTCAATAAGGTTCTTTTCTACCCCATCCTGGCTACGGGCGCGAAGTACCGGGACGACAAGCCGGTAGGTCTTCCCCTCATTGTCGCCGTCCTTCTTTTCGGGGGCGTCTTTTTTACGTTCCGATACGGTTTCCTCAACATTCGGATGTTTCGGCACGCCTACCACCTAGTGCTCGGCAAGTACGACAAAGCCGACGATCCCGGCGAGGTCTCACATTTTCAGGCTTTGTCCTCGGCGCTTGCGGGGACGGTCGGCCTGGGAAACATCGCGGGCGTGGCCGTGGCGATCGCTCTCGGTGGGCCGGGGGCGGTATTCTGGATGTGGTTTACCGCCTTTTTCGGCATGAGCATGAAATGCAGCGAGTGTCTGCTCGCGCACATGTACCGGCGGGTCGGTCCCGATGGACGCGTGCTCGGGGGACCGATGATTTATCTGCAAGAGGGCCTGCGTGACGTACACAGTTCGCTGGCTATTCCGGGCCGCGCGATGGCGATTATTTATGCCGTGTTCGCGATACTTTCGGCCTTTGCGGCCGGAAACATGTTCCAGGTGAACCAGACGGTCGCGGCGTTTACGGAGGCCTTCATGCCGGAGTCGCAATCTCCTCTGAGCCTTAAGCTGGGCATGGGGGTGGTTATGGCGGCATTGACGGGCGCGGTGATCATCGGCGGAATCAAGCGCATCGGTGAGTTTACCAGCCGGCTGGTGCCCTTTATGTGCGGCCTCTATATATTGATGAGCCTTGCGGTGCTCTCGATGAATCTTGGGGAAATCCCTCACATGTTCGCCAGCATCTTTTCGCAGGCCTTCGGTCCGGAGGCCTTGTTCGGCGGGTTTGTCGGCGTGTTGGTGCAAGGTACACGCCGTGCGGCTTTCTCCAATGAGGCGGGTCTGGGGTCCGCGGCGATCGCGCACTCCGCCGCGAAGACTGACGAACCGGTGCGCGAAGGATACGTGGCGCTTCTCGAGCCCTTCATCGATACGATCGTGATTTGCACGATGACGGCTCTCGTCATTCTCTCGACCGGCGCACACAAGGTCGAGCGGGTCGAGGGCGTCGGCGTCACGCTGATCGCGTTCAAACAACTGGGTGGTGTTGAGAAATACCTGTTGTGCGCGGCCATCTTCACGTTTGCGTGGTCGACGGTGATCGGATGGGGCTACTACGGAGAGCGTGCGACGGAGTACCTCTTCGGCCCGCGCGCAATCACGCCGTACCGGGTCGTCTACGTCCTCGTCATCTGCGTTGCGCCCTTGCTTAGCCTCGGTGCCGTGCTCGATTTCGCTGATATGCTGTTGCTCAGTCTGGCCTTCCCGAATATCCTGGGAATGATTCTGCTGAGTGGGAAGGTGAAGGCGCTCTCCGACGACTACATTCGCCGGTTCCGTGCGGGCGAGATGAAGATGACGCGGTAGCGGGCGGTTTTGGCCCTTCGCTTCGGGGGGTGTCCTATTCGGGCTTCGCCGTGTCCGCTGATTCTCCGAGGGCGCGGATGGCTTGGCGGTATTCGGACTGGAGCATTTCTTTTAGGGCTTCGCGGCTGACGTCGGGCGTATGCCCGGCGAGTTGGCGCGCGTCGAAGGCGGTGCCGGATCCGCTGAGTGACATGGAGTTGTCGATCAATTCTTGCTTGAGTTCTTTCGTCCGCATCTGGATTGTGCGCCGGCCGCTGACGGCGTCTTTCGATTCCAACGGGAACTCGTCGCTGATTTTCGCATAGCGCTCTTCCGCGTTTCGCAGCAGGCTGACGGCCATGGCGTAATCGCGCCGCGAGGCGGCCTCTTCAGCGCGATCTTCGAAGCCGTGCGCTTCTTCGAGGGCCGTGCGTTGCGCGGCCAGGCGTTCGTCGCGCGCGTAGATTTTCGCCTCGACGTTCAGGAGTTTTCGCTGCGCGTCCGGGTGCAGGCTGTCCGCCTCCAGCGCTTTTCCAAAGGCCTCGCGCGCGGCCTCAAGCTTCTCTTTCTCGAGTGCGTCGTCGCCGGTGATCTCGTAGTACTTCGCCACGCGCTCGACCACGTCCCGCCGGCCGGGTTCGAGCAGCAGGATCTTCTGGTACTCGGCGATGGCGCGCTCGTAGTGCTTTCCGTCGAAAAAGAGATCGCCCACGCCTTTTTGCATCTGTGTGTCCAGCAGATTCTGCTGTTTCGCCAGTTCGTAGGAGGCTTCCGCTTCGGTCAGGTTGCCTTGCTTTATATAGAAGCCGATCGCGCCGAGGACGTACTCGCGCTTCGCGGCCAGCGGTTCGTCGAAGCCGGAGGCCCGCGAGGTGAGCAGGGTGTACCAGACGTCGGCGACGGCGTTGACCGAGCGGCTGGCGTCGGCGGGGAGCGTGGCGCGGGCCAGTCCGGCGAAGCCGGTGCCGGACTGGTACTCGACTTTAAAGGTCTGGTTGTTCGCCGAGGCCTGGGCCTGGACGAAGTTGAAATACGGCCGTGGGTCGACGACTTTGCGCGCCTCCATTCGGAGGTCGGCGCGGCCGATCGCTTTGTCCGCGTCGGCATAGTAGCGATCGCGCAGCGCGTCATTGGCGGCGCCGGTCATCGGCGCGGTCGCGTCGGCGACCATGCGGCCGAGCGCGCCCAGGCGGAAGGCGTAATAGGGATCGATGCGGTCCGTTCGCAGGGACTGGAGCAGGACCATTTCGCGTTGGATCGCGCCGACCGGATCGATGCGGAAGAGCGGGAATTGTTTGTCGAAATCTTCGGGCGAGAGGTCTGCGCCCTGCCCGACGTAGCGCTGCAGGCGGGTCAGCGTGAAGGCCGGGTCGCGGCCGAGGACACGCGTGGCCGACGACACAAGCGCGCTGCGTGTGGACGGGCCCCACGCGTCGGCTTTCGGGCAGAGGCCCGCGCAGAGCAAGGCCGCTGACGCGCCCGCCAGTGCTGTTCGTCGCAAGGTTTTCACGCGCCGCCCTCCTTGGCCGCCGTTTTGCCCGGGCCGCTGCTCGCGGCCTGACGCAGTTGGTCCGCCAGTCCGCGCACTTCTTCGACGCGAGTGCCGGCGCCGGCGTCGCCGACGAGTTTCAGGTACTGATCCAGATCGGCAAGGCCGGGGCCGATCGCTTCGCGGCGGATGTGGAGCAGGCCGCGTTCGAGATAGGCGCTGGCATAGGTGGGGTCGGCGCGGACGGCGGTGTCGAAGGATTGAAATGCGCCCTCGTTGTCGTCGGTGGCGAGGGCGATGCGCCCTTGCGCGGTGAAGAAAGCGGCGGTCTTTCCGCCGCCGCGTGCGAGGGGATCGAGCGCGCGGCGCGCCTTGTCCGGCGCGTTTGCGGCGAGGTGAATGTTGGCCGCTTGAATGGCGGCGTCCGCGGCAAACTCTCCGGGCGAGCCGGCGAGCGTCTCGAAATCGGGAAGCGCTTCCTGATTGCGGCCGCGCGCTTGGAGGCACAACCCCCGGAGAAAACGCGCCTGGCGGTTGTCTGGTTGCGCGGCCAGCGCCTCTTCGAGGTTCACTTGCGCGTCGGTGAAGGCGCCTTGCGCGAGCAGCATGCGCCCGAGGGCGACGTAGGCCTGGCCGGCGGACTCGAGCGGGCCGGCGTCGACGGCCTCCTTCAGGCGGCGCGGCGCGTCGTCCGCGTTTCCTTGAAGCAGCGCGACGAATCCCAGACCGGCGAGCGCTTCGGCCTTGCGCGGGCCGGAGGCGACGGTGAGAAACTCTGTGGAGGCGAGCACCGGATTCCCATTGAGCGCATGGGCGACGCCGAGGCTCCAGTGCGCGGAGTCGTCTGTCGCACGCAGTGCGACGACGCGCTCGAGCGCCTCGATTTCACCGGGAAGATCGCCCGCGGCGCCGCGCGCCAGGGCCAGCGTATACCACAGTGCCGCGTCGTCCGGCTTGAGGGCGACCGTTCGTAAGAGCAAATCGGCCATTTCCCGCGGAGAACTTTTTCCGCTGCGTGCGGCGGCGCGCGCAGCGAATTCGGCCGCCTCTACGTTGGAGGGGTCAAGCGAGGCGGCTTTGGAGAAGGCCTGCGCCGCTTTGGCGAAGTCCTCGGCATTCCAGTGCAGACGCGCCAAATCAAGAATGGCTGGGGCGTCGTTCGGCACGCGGGCGATGTATTCTTCCAGCACGCCTTGCGCTTCGACGGGCCGGCCCTGTGCGACTAGGCGCTTCGCGCGGCTTCGCGGATCGCCGGTGGCGGCGTAGTACCACAACCCGATGATCACGAGGACGAGCGCCGCGGCGGCGGCGATGCCAATGAGCCATCCCGCCGGAAGCGTCCGGCGTCGCTGGCGCAGCTTGGCTTCATCTACAATTTTTTGGCCGGTGAGCAGGTTGGTGCCGCAGGCGACGCAGATGATGTCGCCCGGTTGCACCGCCGAAGCGCAGCGCGGGCAGGTTTTTTTCTGTGCGGTGGCCTGTGCCTGGTGCCGCTGGCGCCGGGACTTGAGGTAGGCGCCGCAGTGCGGGCAACTGTCGAGCCGCGAATCGGTCAGTTTGCCGCAGACCGGGCAATTGATGGTGTTTGCCAAGGGGCCTATCTCCTAGGACCGAGGCTGCCGGCTTTTTTTATGGCCGTCATCCGCGGGAAAAGGTTTCTTGCATTGTTTGCACTCGGTTGCATCGAGCATGTTTCGCTTTCCGCATCTGGCGCACCGCTTCAAGAACAAGGCCGGAACGAGCATCACGGTGAGCGCGACGATCATACTCAACATGACGGTGAGATAGATGACCGCGCTGTTGCTCAGACCCGTCACTGTCCGCCTGCTTGATCCCTTAGTTGAACGATTGATTGTAGTGGGCGGCCCGAATAGCTGTCAACAAATATCGCGCTAACTCGTGAGAATACAGCCGGTTAGCACACAATTCACCACCTCCACCATACTGTCAACGATTGTTCGCGCTCCGCAGGCCTCCAGTTCCGCCCGGGTCGCGTAGCCCGTCGTCACGCCGATAAAGGGCACGCCCGCTGCCGCGGCGGATTCCGCATCGAAGCGGGTGTCGCCGATGAAGACGAGATCGGTCGGGTCGTGCAGGGCCATGCGGCGCATCAACGTTTGCACGGGTTCGGGGTGGGGCTTGGGGTGCGTGACGTCTTCCGGGCCGATGCAGGCCTCGAAGAATCGGGCGATGTCGAGGTGGTCGAGCAAGGGCTCGGCGGACGAACGTTTCTTGGAGGTCGCGACGCCCATGCGCAGGCCGGCGAGCCTGAGACGGTCGAGACTCTCGACGACGCCCGGGAGCAGGAAGGTCGTTGCGCGCGAGGTGCGCAGGTAGTGCTCGCGGTAGATCGCCGCGGCCTGGGTGGTGTCGACGGGTGCGAGCAGGCAGAATTGGTCTTCGAGGGTGACGCTGATGGTGGCGACGATGTCAGCGCGCGAGGGCGGCGTGCGGCCGAGAGTGCGGAAGGTGTGCAGAAAAGATTCGACGATCGCGTCTGTGGAATCGATCAGCGTACCGTCGAGATCGAAGCCGGCCGCCTTCACTTCGGCAGAATCCGGACGCGTCGATCTTCGATGCGCAGACGGCCCTCGGCGAAGAGTTGGATGGCCTTCGGATAGAGATCGCGTTCTTCGGCCTGGACGCGCGTGGCGAGGGTCTCGGGAGTGTCGTCTTCGAGTACGGGCACGGCGCTTTGCAGAATGACCGGCCCGCGATCGTATTCCTCATCAACGAAGTGCACCGTGGCGCCCGAGACTTTTGCGCCGTAGGCCAGCACGGCCTCGTGCACATGCTGCCCATACATTCCTTTGCCGGAAAAAGCGGGGATGAGCGCGGGGTGCACGTTGATGATGCGTCCGCGAAAGTCCGGCGGGACCGGGAGCAGACTCATGAATCCCGCGAGCACCACGAGGCCGGGCGAGTGCTTGCGCACTTCGCTCCAAATGGCCTCGCCGAAGGTCTCGGGCGTCGCGTAGTCTTTGCGTGGGACGGTGATCGCCGGGATGCCTGCGCGCCGCGCGCGCTCGAGGCCGAAGACGCCCGCGCGCGAGGAGACGACGCAAACGACCTGCACGTCGAGTGCGCCCGAGGCGGCGCGATCGAGCAGGTTTTGCAAGGTCGAGCCGTTGCCCGAGAGGAGCACGGCCACCGTTAGCGGCATCGGCCCGCGCTCCTACGCCGCGCCATTGGG
>VFKU01000895.1 GCA_009885415.1 Rhodothermota bacterium | reverse complement strand
CGCCATCGACCTCATCGGACTCGGACGCCCGGACAAGCCGATCGCGCTCGAGGCCTATACCTACGCGCAGCACGTCGAGTGGGTGCGTGAGTTCATCGTCGGGAAGGACCTCAAGGACATCACGCTCTTCTGCCAGGACTGGGGCAGCCTGATCGGCCTGCGGATGGCCGGGGACATGCCGGAGCGTTTCGCGCGGATCGTCGCGGCGAACGCCACCTTCCCCGTCAGCCCGACGGGCGCGACGCCGTACAAGCGCAACCCCTCGCCGGCGATCGATTGCTCACTCGCCGATTTCCCGCCGGCGGGTTGGGAGAAACTCACCCAGATCGCCCGATTCCAGTCGTGGATTGACTATTGCCTCTTGGCGCCGAATTTTCGTCCGCACCAGGTGATCGAAGTGGCGACCGAGGCCACGCTAAGCCCGGACGAGGCGCGCGCCTACGACGCGCCCTACCCGAGCTTCATCTACAAGGCGGGGATCCGCTCATTTCCCGCGTGCGCGTCGGCGATTCCGCTGGAAAATATAAAGGCATGGGAGGCGCTCGGAAAATTCGAGAACCCCTTCCTCACGCTCTGGGGCGCGAAGGACCAAATCCTCGGCTCGGAGTTGATGCAGAACACCCTCGTCAACCGCGTCCCCGGCGCCAAGGGCCAGCCGCACGAGCGCTTCGAAGCCAATCATTTCATCCAGGAAGATATCGGCGAGATTCTGGCCGCGCGGGTGAACAAGTTCATCGCGGATAACCCCGCGCGGTAGGGGGCGCGCCTGAACTCGAAGGACGGAAACGAAGACGATCCGAGGGCCGTCGAGCCCTTCATCCGGTTTTTTTCTTTGCTTACTTACTTTCTTCTCAAGAAAGAAAGTAAGTGGCGGTGTTGCGAGTCCTCGACGAACCTCTCTCCGCGACCAATTCCCTGTTATCAGGGAAAATACAGGGAATTTTCGGCGATTGTCGATCGAATAATCCAGACGCTACCCTCGCAACCTCCCGTCCGTCCTGGGGTTGTGCCGTTGGACCCCTGGATCGCCCCGAAAATTAACAGGGAATTTCAGATCGGGTATCAGGGATTCTAAGCCTCGGATCAGGGAAATCTCGGCCGAGATCAGGGGACCGTCGGGGAGACATTGCCATTCGAAGGGGATCAGGGTGTTCGAAAGTATAGCCGCCACCGGATATCCTTTATTTTCGGCCTTTTCGACGGCAAGGCGCTATAGGATTCCCCATGAATCACCTCATTTTCCTCGTTTACACCCTCCTCGAACGCCGCTTCAGACCCCAATACGACGCCCGTCTCCGGTTCATGGAAGCGCAGATACGATTCCTGCGATCTCGCATCGGTACGAATCGGATTGTACCCTCGCCAGACGAAAAGCTCGAACTCCTCCGGCTGGGCGCACAGCTCGACCACGACGTCGGCGATGTCATTCATATTGTCCAGACGGAAACCTACAAAGCCTGGCTTCGAAGCCTCGAGCGGCAGGAACGATTTCGTAGGTCTGGCCGGCCAAGAATCCTCGAGGTGCTGATACGATTGATCATTCGAATCGGGATGGAAAACATCCGCTGGGGATACCGCCGCGTCATGGGCGAACTCAAGAAACTCGGGTACCGGGTCAGCCCCTCCACGATACGAATCATTCTCCGGGAGTCTGGGCTGCCGCCACCGCCCCATCGGGGAGTCAATCCTCTCCCGATCGCCTGGAACACGTTCATCCACGCCAACCTAGAATCGGTCGTCGCGACAGATTTCTCCGTCAAGAAAATCCATACACTGCGGGGCACGTTCACCGCTTACTGCCTCGTGTTTATTCATTTGGGCAGCCGGCGGGTCTGGTGCAGTCTAGCCACTTACCACCCCAATGGCGAATGGGTTATGCAGCAGAACCGAAATGCCTCAGTGTGTCTACAGGACGAGGGCATTGAAGCAACTATGGAAAGCCGAGGGAGTTCGTTGCCTGAAGAGCCCACCTCGGGCGCCAAAAGCCAACGCATTTGTAGAATCATTCATAGGGACGCTGAAGCGAGAATGTCTCAACCACTTCGTTTGTTTTAGCCGAGAGCAGCTCGACCACATCAATCGCGTCTGGATCGAACATTACAACACCGAGCGGCCGCACCGCGGAATCGGTATGGATAGCGAAGTGCTCGATCGGTCTTTCGTGCCGAAGCTTGAAGGCCAAATTCGATGTAAACGAAAACTCGGCGGGATTGTAACTTGTTACTTCCGAGAAGCCGCATAAGTGGAACAGATGCATCGATCGACGCAACCGGCGGACTGCATCTGCTCACCAAGACTCACGTTCGATTGACGCCGTTGAGTGGAAAAATCCGTTTCCAAGTTTCTTGCATCTCCGTTCTATTCCTGATTCAATCGGGTTCTTACATCGCAATTTTATGCTGGCGTTCTGTCCGTTATATTTTTAATCCCCGCACGCTTCGGTTACCGGGAAACGTGGCCGCAACCTCGGTCGTTTGGATTCCATTGCTCTGGCAACCGAACGAGCGTATGATGCGCCGGTGGATCTTTTGGCGTTGCAGAGTGTCTCCAGCCCTTCCTCCAGCGTGCCATGGCGGACGCGCGTCCTGTGCGTCGATGACCGCGCTGACTCTCTATACGTGTTGCGGCGTATCCTCGATCGCGAGCCGGACATGCATTGCGTCGCGTGCATCTCGTCGTGTGATCGTCTAGTCGAAGACGTTCGTGCCTGGGACCCGGAGGTGGTGGTGCTGGACGCGCACATGCCGGGAGAGGATCCCTTCGTGGCGATGTCCGAGCTTGCTGTGGAACTCCCCAGCGTAAAGACTATCATCTACAGTGGCAACGACGATCGGGCCTTCATCGACTACGCTATGAAGGCTGGCGCGTGGGGCTGCGCCTCGAAGGCCGATACAACCGAGTCGTTCCTGCGTATCCTGCGCGAAGTCATCCTCCTTAATTGTCCTCCACCATATAATATCTAGATCGTGAAGAATTGACCCGGTGTAGTCTTGTTGTAGTCGCTGGTCTTGCGAATCTACGTCCGCTCGACAACAATCGGTAGGCGAACCACAAACTCGCTACCCTTGCCGAGTCCTTCGCTGTGCGCCTCAACATGCCCGCTGTGCATCTCGACCAGCCGCTCAACGAGACACAAGCCGAGGCCCAAGCCGCCCCGCGACGGGGACAACGCTCCTTCGGCCTTG
>VFKU01000384.1 GCA_009885415.1 Rhodothermota bacterium | reverse complement strand
CGCGCGGCGTCCGCGTCGGCCGTGTTGATCCAGAATTGGTAGAACTTATAGGGCGAGGTCCGCGCCGGGTCGAGCCAGACGTTGCCGCTTTCCGTCTTGCCGAATTTTCCGCCGTCGGCCTTCATCACGAGCGGAAAAGTCAGGCCGTAGGTTTCGACGCCCGGCCGCAGCCGCCGCGTGAGGTCCATCCCCGCGACGATGTTGCCCCATTGGTCGCTCCCACCGATTTGCAGGCGGCACTGGTACTCGTCCCAGAGCTGCATGAAGTCGTAGGCCTGCAAGAGCTGATACGAGAACTCCGTGTAGCTGATGCCGTGGTCGCGATCCTCGAGCCGCGCGCGCACCGACTCCCGCGCCATCATCACGTTCACCGAAAAATGCTTGCCCACGTCGCGCAGGAAGGTCACCAGTCGAAGCTGCCCGAGCCAGTTCAGGTTGTTCGTCACGATCGCCGCGTTCGCCCCGCGGAAATCGAGGTACTTCCGCAGTTGCGCCTCGACCCCGGCGACGTTGCGCTCGACCATCTCGCGCGTTTGAAGCTGCCGCTCCTCGGTCTTCCCGCTCGGGTCACCAATCATCCCCGTCGCGCCGCCGATCAGCGCGATCGGCGTGTGCCCCGCCCGTTGAAAACGCACCAGGCACAGCAGCGGCACCAAGGACCCAATGTGCAGACTGTCCGCCGTCGGGTCGAAGCCGCAATAGAGCGTCAGCCGCTCCTTCTCGAGCAGCCCGCCCAACTCCGGATGCGTCGCCTGGCTAATCAGCCCGCGCCACGCTAGGTCTTCGTAGAGGGTCATCGCGATTTATTTCCCAATTGAAATGCAGACAACTACCCGAACTTCCATCATTCAAGGCTAAAGTAGATCGCGAAAATCAGCCGGCGTTAATCCCGCGTCGCGCGCGATGGCGCCCATGGTGTAGGCCTTGATCGGATTATTCCTTGGAATGACCAGCCGCCGTGTTCCGTCGGACATGACGATGTGCTTTCCCTCACGCACTATTTGGAAGCCGATCTTCTCGAAAACCCGCACCGCTTGTCCGGAGGAAATCCCCGGTATTTTAGGCATGCTCGACGGTGACGATCTCTTCCGAAACTCCGAAGACCGCTCACTCGTCGGCTTCGGCTTCGAGCCACTCGCTGATCGCGATGCGAATGTTCTCCAAAGCTTCCGGGCGCGTGTCGCCTTCGGAGTGGCACCCTGGAAGGGCCGGACAGCTCACCGTGAAGCCCTCGGGCGATTCGATCAGTACAACTCGATAATCCATGTATCGGCTCCACTTTCCATACTTGTTACATTATGCCCGAATTCCGGCGCGGCCCTCGAATCCGCCAGCGTGGCTCTGGTTCCGGAGCGGCCCATCTGCGTTCATCTTCGCCATCTGCGGACAAAAGCACGCGAATCGGCGACCCCTCCCTACACCAAGCCCCCGCAGGGAGATTGCTTGACACTGCCCCCGTCCTTTGCTAGGATTGCCTGCTAATCGCCGCCTTCGGGCGGCGGTTTGAGTTTTGAGCCTTCACCGGCAGGCGCCTCGCCTTTGGCGTGGCGCGGCGCGGGCTGGCGTAGCTCAGTTGGTAGAGCAGCTGATTTGTAATCAGCCGGTCGTCTGTTCGATTCAGATCGCCAGCTTCAATAAAATCAAGTAGTTAGACGATTTTTCGCCCTGTTCATATATCTGCCATAGGGACTTTTGCAGGACTACAATATACATTTCTAAACTAGGCCGCTTGGACCAAGTTAGAAGATACAGTCAGTCCTGATCTTTTCAGTACTGTCAGTACCGGTGTGCTCTGTATGGT
>VFKU01000030.1 GCA_009885415.1 Rhodothermota bacterium | reverse complement strand
ATCGAACGCATGAATTAGACCATAAAATCGAGAGTTTTTGGCGGCCCCGGCAGGTCTTGCCGGGGCCGTTTCGCTTGTCCGGCGCGTGGCGAATTCCCCGATCGTGTGGTACAAATCCTGTGTATCGTTTATTTTCGGGGCGCGAACATGCGCGAACGCACACTACAATTCCTCCGCGACAAAGCCGGCATCGAGACGGTGGAATACGCCGTCGCCACCGCGCTGCTCATCACCGGCGTCCTCATCGGGCTCGGCGGACTGTTGCTTGCGATCGCGCCCTTGTTCCAGGGCGTCGCGCAGACGATCTTCAACGTCTGATCACGCGCGTCTCGCCCACCGCCAACTTCCACACCGCCTCTTCGCCATATCCTTCGCGTAACGCCGCCGCGCGAAATCGCAACGGCGGCTCGAAGGGCGGCTCGTCGCTAAGCACGATCGCGCCCCAGTGCATGCCGAAGACCTCGGACGCGCGGAGCTCGCGCGCGATTCGCGCGGCCTCCTCGGGATTCGCGTGCGAGGCATGCATCACGCGGCGCGGCTCATAAGCGCCGATGCCGACGAGCGCCAGATCGAAGCCGCCCATGCGCGCGCCGATCTCGCTGAAGACGGGGCCGTAGCCGGTGTCGCCGCAAAAGCACAAACGGTGCTCCGTCGTTTCGATCGCGTAGCCGCACCACAGCGAGCGGCACTCATCGGCGATGCCGCGTTTGGACCAGTGAATCGCCGGCAGCGCGGTAATGGTGAGGTCACCGATTTTCTCCGTGCCGTACCAGTCCACCTGCGTGATGTGCCGGAAGCCCCAGCCCATGAAGAAGGCGCCGAGACCGAGCGGCGCGATCACTTCGATGCGGTCGCGGTGCGGCAGCCGCGCGATCGTTTCCGCGTCGAGGTGGTCGTAGTGATTGTGCGTGATGAGCAAGACATCCACCGGGGGCAGCAACTCGACCGGCAAGCCCGGCGGCGCGAAGCGTTTCGGCCCAAGGCGTCCGGGTCCGGCGTTCGCCGAGAGGAAGGGGTCGATCAGGATCGTCGTGCCCGAGATCTGCAGCAAAAACGCCGCATGTCCAAGCCACAGCACGCGGTCTGAACCCTCGCCGCGCGCCCACGCGTCCCGCGCTTCCTCGGCTGGCAACACGTGCCCCGCGGGAATCTCGCCCGGCTCGTTCGCCCGCATCGCCCGTTGCGCGAAGAAGCGCACGTAGTCCGCCAAGGGCGCGTCCCGCTCCGGGCTCCCCGCCGGATTGCGAAAGCGCCCGTTTGGGCGATGGTGGTAGAAAGTATCTGACATACTGCGCGTGCCCCGGAATCGATTGTCGCGGCTGACTCATAACTCCGGAGGGGTTTAGAATCCCTTTGCCAAAAAGCTCCGATGACACCGCAAAAAAGCAGGAGGCGAGTTCAGCGGAGGCGCCCTAGAAACTCGCCACGATGCCCCGTCAGTTCGCGCTTGTCAGGCGGGCCGTCTGCTCGTCCACAGTGCGCAGGATTGCCTGAATAGAATCGACCCCAGCCTCATCAAAGAGCACCTCTCCGCATTGCTTACACACCCACGCGGGCACGCTATCGACGCTAAGATGGACGCCATGGCGATCGATGTGCAGCGGTGCCGTCGCCCGTTCCATCTGGCCCTGGCAATGAAGACACTTCATCGCACGATCCTCATACTGAAGTCCGGCGACCATTCGTCCACGTCAGGCACGTAGGCGGTGATGATCGCCAGTTACTCCTCTTTCGGAGAGCATACCACATGGATCGGGCGCTGCCCGGCCCCATGACCCAGCAGGAGGGCGCTGTGTCCGCGCGCGTCCCCGGGATATTCCTCGATCAGCCTGCCGTATTTGATAACCGCCTGAACTTCCGCCGTGGTAATCATGCGATCCGGGCGTGCCATTTGCCGGACCGCATGAGGCAAATACAGCGTCCGTATCGAGGCCCTGCGCCGAATCGAATCGATGAAGCTGACGTCGTCCATAGGGCTGCCATTCTAGGCGAGGCTGCGAATCATATCGCCTCCCGAACTTCGCCAAAGAGAGACTATTCCTTCCCGGCTTTGGTGGTTCTGTCTTTTCTCACGTCCATGTAGGTGCGCGCGGTGTCGAGTTCGCGCATGCCGGCTTTGCGGACGGCGGCGTCGTCGACTTTGACGAGCGGCGTGTAGCGCGGGTGGTGGTGCTCTTTGTAGGGATTGTTGTGCTTGGCGTTGTAACACGCGATAAGCACCCAGCGAGGGAATTCGCTGTCGTTCGGCGCGGAGGCGTGCAGCGTGTTGCCGTGGAAGAAGAAGGTGTCGCCGGGATCCATCTCGCAGTAGACAAGGTCGAAATTCTGCTTGGCCCATTCGACGCGTTCGTAGTCGGCGCCGGTCTGGTCGCCGGTGAGGCGGTGTTCGACCCGCCCGAGCTTGTGCGATCCGCGCAAGACTTGCATGCAGCCGTTCGCGCGCGTCGAGGGGTCGAGCGCGATCATCACGCTGAGCATGTCGGGGAAGAGGCAGCCGTTCTGGTACCAGTAACCGTAATCCTGGTGCCACTCCCAAGCGCCGCCCACGCGCGGCTCCTTCATGGAGAGTTTCGAGTGGTAATGGT
>VFKU01000934.1 GCA_009885415.1 Rhodothermota bacterium | reverse complement strand
CGGGTCATGACCCGCCCTACGCTGTCTTTTTCCGCTCGGCCACTTTCGCGGCCCGGCGGTCGATCTGATACACATAGGCCAGCACTTCGGCCACCGCGCGGAAGAGGTCCTCCGGCACGAAGGCCCCAATCTCCACATCGCGGAACAGCGCCCGCGCGAGTTCCGGCCGCTCGATAATCGGCACCTCGTGTTCCGAGGCGACGTCGCGGATACGCTCTGCCACCAGCCGCATACCCTTGGCCACCACGCGCGGCGCTTGCATCCGTTCCGGCTCGTAGCGCAACGCGACGGCGTAGGTCGTCGGGTTCGTGATCACCACGTCCGCCGTCGGCACGTCGACCATCATGCGCCGCATCGCCATCTGGCGCTGAATTTGCCGGACGCGCTGGCGGATGCGCGGATCGCCTTCGAGTTGCCGCAGTTCCTCGAGCGCCTCCTGGCGCGTCATGCGCTGATCCTTCAGATATTGCCAGCGTTGGAAGGCGAAGTCCAGTATCCCGATGGCGAGCATCGTGAGTCCGATGCGCCACCACACGGTCCACACAAGTTCCCACGTGCCCAGCGCCACGCCCCAGGCGCTCGTTTGCATCAGCGCGAAGAGTTCGGGCAGCCGGTCCCGTACGCCCATCCAGACTACGACGGCGATCGCCGTGAACTTCACGATCGACTTGAGCAGCTCGACGAGCGAGCGCAGGCTGACCAGGCGCTGAAAGCCCTTGAGGGGATTGAGGCGCTCGAATTTTGGCTGAAGGGCCTCGCTGGAAAACACAATCCCGAATTGCGTCACGTTCATCAAGATGCCGATTCCCATCAGCACGAACATCAGCGGCAAGGCGGCGGGCGCCATGAGCAGCAAGGCCTTGATCACCATCGGCTGCATGTCGCCGGGCGTAAGTGGATGCGGATCGAGTTCGCTGAAATAGATGCCGGTGATCGCCAGCAACTGCTTGAAGGCCTCCGGACCCAGCGCGGAGAGCGCGATCCCCGCCGCGAGCAGGAGCGCGCCCGAGGTGAGATCGCCGCTGCGCGCCACATTGCCGCGGTCGCGCGCCGTCTGCAGCTTGCGCTGCGAGGCGGGGAGTGATTTTTCGCCTGCGGGTTGGTCGGCCATCGGGGCTTATCCTGCGTCCGCCGCGTTCATCCGAGCCCGCCGATCAGGCGGTCCACCTGGCGAAACATGCCGATGAACATCTGATCGAGCAGCTCGAGGTAATACCCGATCGACAGCGCCGCCACCAAGAGCGAGGCCGCGATCGTCAGCGGAAATCCAATAACGAAGAGGTTCAACTGCGGCACCGCCCGGCCCATGATCCCCATGGTGACGTAGGCCAGCATCATCGCGCCCGCGACCGGCGCGGCCATTAACACCGCGTCGTGAAACATCAGCCCGCCCCACGCTGCCACCTGGCCCATGAGCGGCGTCTCCGGCGCGAAGCCGCCCACGGGAATGCGCTCGAAGGTCGACACCAGCGAGCCGATCATCAGGTGGTGGCCGAAGGTCGTCAGCAGGTAGAGCACCGCGAGGATGAAAAAAAGAAAACCGAACAAAGGTACCTGCGTTTCCAGCGCCGGATTGAACACGTTCACCAGGCCAAATCCCGATTGCATGTCCAGCACCTGCCCCGCGATCTGAATCGCTGCAAAGACCATCTGCATCACCAAGCCGATCGCCATCCCGATCAGCAATTCGCCCGCGCCGACCAGCGCAAAGGGAATCGGGTCCGCCGGTAGCGGGGCCGACAGCGCGGGCAGCGTCGGCGTCACGACGTACGCGGCCATGCCGATCAGGCCGATCTTCCCGAGCACGGGAAAGTTGTTCGAACTCAGCACCGGCGCCGTCACGATCAATCCCGAAAAACGCACCATCACCAGGATGAAGAGTTTGAGGATTTCAATCTCCGCGATCATGCCTCAGCGCGCCAGTGTGTGGACGTTCTGCAGCAGCGGCACCACAAAGCCCAGCAAGGTGTCGCTCATCCACGGCAGAAAAAGCACAAAGGCCCCGAAGACCACCAAAATCTTCGGCACGAAAGTCAGCGTGATTTCCTGAATCTGCGTGACTGATTGAAACACGCTGATCAGCAGGCCCACGACCAGCCCGGAGAGCAACATGGGCGCCGAGACCAGCAGGGTCACCAGCATCGCGTCCCGGCCCAGAAACAGGACGTCATCGATCGTCATGACGGTTCTCCGCCGAGGGGCCAGCCCCAATCCCCGGACGAACTCACAGTATCAGAAAATAGGCGTCCCCGTGTCAATAAATATGTTGTCATTTACTACGAATTCAGATATTTTTGTATAGTTTTCATTACATTACGAATCGATGGCTTCGTATATTTTAATTGTTTTTATCATAAAATACTTATTTTGTTCGCTTCGGCGGAATTCTTCGCCCATGAAACTGACAAAGCTATTGGCGCATAACCTGTTTATTTAATGATACTTAGGTGCAAAGTTGCGGTGGTGAGCGCTTGCCGATTCCGAATTTCGGTGCTACATTTCAGTTGACAACTCGCTAGTGCGAAGGGGAGACTTGCAATGGCCGAGATAGACCGCTATTTTCGCCTCATGGTGGAGCATAAGGCCTCCGACCTGCACCT
>VFKU01000764.1 GCA_009885415.1 Rhodothermota bacterium | reverse complement strand
TGAGCGACGAGCAGCGCGAGTTCACCCAGGCCGTGCGGAGCGCGTCGAACCACCTGATGGTCGTGATCAACGACATCCTCGATTTCTCGAAGATCGAAGTCGGCAAGCTCGAACTCGAGGTGGTGGATTTCAATTTGCGCAACGCGGTCGAGGACACGGTCGACACGCTCAGCGTGAAAGCGGCGGAGAAGGGCCTCAACCTCGGGATCATGATCCACGGCGAAGTGCGCTCGCTGTTGCGCGGCGATCCGGGCCGTTTGCGGCAGGTGCTGATCAACCTGCTCGGCAATGCGTTGAAATTTACCGAGGAAGGCGAGATCGTCGTCCATGTGGCACTGGACGAGGACGAGCCCGATCGCCTCAAACTGCATTTTGCGGTGTCGGACACGGGCATCGGCATCCCGGCGAACAAACTGGAGGGCATCTTTGAACCCTTCACGCAGGCGGATGCGTCGGTCACTCGGAGGTTCGGCGGCACGGGGCTGGGCCTAGCCATCTCGCGCAAGCTCGTGAAGATGATGAACGGCGAGATTGGGGTATCGAGCGAGCCGGGCAAGGGTTCCACCTTCTGGTTTACCGCGTGGTTCGAAAAACAGGCCGTGCAGGAAGAGCCGCTGCGCCGCTTCCCCCGGAGCCTGGAGCGCCGGCGCGTCCTTGTGATTGACGACAACGCCACGAACCGCAAGATTCTGCATCTACACCTGGAGTCGTGGCAGTTCCCGCATATTGAAGCGTCGTCCGGCGAGGAAGCGCTCACGAAACTGCGCGAGGCGGTGGCGGCGGGCGACCCCTTCCGCCTCGCCATCGTCGACATGCAGATGCCCGGGATGGACGGCGAAACGCTCGGGCGCGTGATCCGGCAGGACGCGGTGCTCAACGAGACGCGTCTGATCATGCTCACCTCGGTGGGGAACCGGGGCGACGCCGCGCGCTTCGCCGAGGCGGGGTTTGACGCCTACCTGACAAAGCCGATCAAGCAATCGAGCCTCTACGACTGCATCGCGATGGTGATGGAGGGGGGCATAGCGACGAAGGCCAAGTTGACGCCGCCGATCTTGACGCAGCACACGGTGTCGGATGCGCGCAAGGCCGAGCTTGCGATTTTGCTGGCGGAAGACAACCCCATGAACCAGGAAGTCGCCCGCCGCATCCTGAACAAGCACGGTTACCGGCCTGTGCTGGTCGACGATGGCCGCGCCGCGCTCGAGGCCTACGAGTCGGGCGCGCTCGACCTGATTCTGATGGACGTGCAGATGCCTGTGATGGGCGGCTTCGAGGCGACCGCGCACATCCGCGAGCTCGAGGCGAAATCCGGCCGGCATGTGCCGATCATCGCGATGACGGCGCACGCGATGAAAGGCGATCGCGAACGCTGCATCGAGGCCGGCATGGACGACTACGTGACCAAGCCGATCGACGCTGAAGTGTTGCGGGCGGTGATCGAGAAATGGACGGCCGATCTTCTCAAGGCCGAGTCGGCCCCGAAGCCGCCCGTCGCACCCTCGCCACCCGTCGCGCCGACGGCGCCCGCGTCTGTAGCAGTGGCAGCAGCCCCCGCGCCGGAGGCCGTCCCGGCCGACCTCTCGCGTTTGCAGCAATTGGCCGAAGGCGACAAAGCGATCGTCGAGCGGCTGATCAATCTGTTTTTGGACGACGCTGGGCAACACGGCAAGCTTTTGCGCGACGCGGTGGAAAAAGGCGACGCCAAGCGCGTCGAGTCCGAAGCGCACCGCATCAAGGGCGGGGCCGGCCAGGTCGGCGCGGATGCGCTGCACGGTCTCGCGGCGAAACTCGAAGGGCTCGGCCGCAATGCGGAGCTGTCGCTCGCCGGAGAAATCCTTGCGGCTTTTGAAGACGAGTACCGGCGCGTGAGCGGGTTTCTTCGCGGCGAGATCGGCGCATGAGGATTCTCATCGCGGACGACCAGCCGCTCGACCGGACGGTGCTCAAGATGACGCTCGAGAAGTGGGGCTACGAGGTCGTGGAGGCCGAGGACGGCACGGAGGCGATGAAGATACTGAACGGCGAGTCGCCGCCGGGCCTGGCGATTTTGGATTGGATGATGCCGGGACTGACCGGCCCGGAGATTTGCCTCGAACTGCGCTATCAGGAGCGGCAGCGCTACACCTACATAATGCTGCTCAGCGCGAAGGACGACAAGGAAGACCTCGTGCGCGGCATGGCGGCGGGCGCGGACGATTACGTGTCCAAACCGGTGGACCTGCACGAGCTGCAAGTGCGGCTGCGCGCGGGCAAGCGCATCCTTGAATTGCAGGAGGAGCTGATCGCGACGCGCGAGGAGTTGCGCGTGCAGGCGACGCGCGATTTCCTCACCGGCATCTCCAATCGCGCGAGCATCATGGAAAAGTTCGACGCGGAGGCGCACCGCTCGACGCGCGAGGGCACTTCGCTGGCGGTGCTGATGTGTGACATTGACCACTTCAAGCACATCAACGACACGCATGGCCATCCGGTGGGGGACGCGGTGCTCAAGGACATCGCCCAGCGCATGAAGTCCACCGTCCGGCCCTACGATTCCGTCGGACGCTTCGGTGGCGAGGAATTTCTCGTGCTCTGCCCCGGCACGGACGCGGCCGGGGGCGCGGCGCTGGCCGAACGCCTTCGCACCGTGGTGGCCTCCACGCCGGTGGTCACCGGCCGCGCGAGGGTCCAGGTAAGCGTCAGCATCGGCGTCGCCGCCCGTATCTTCGAAAACACCGACGAACTCAGCCAGCTGATTTCTGAGGCCGATACGGCCTTGTACGCCGCTAAGCGCAACGGCCGTAATTGCATCGAGATTGCTCCGGCCTCCACGCCGGTCTGAAGCGCCCGTACCGCGGGTTGCGCCGCCGGACGCGACGTGACATTCTTTTCGAGTGTTTCTTGACAGATTGACCTCACGCGCCGCCGCACTCGTTCTGGCCGCCGTATTTGCCTGCGGGCTCCTGCTGGAAGGCATCGCGCTCGCGTTGCGCGCGCAGGACCCGGCCTTTGTGTTTCTGGCGAAGGCCGGTCCCGCGCAATGGATACGTCACGGCCGGCCGATGGAAATGGCACTGTTGCCGCTGGGCACGGACACGACGGGATTCCGCGTACCGCTGCGCATCGAGGCGGTGCTCCCCGAGTCGCGGCTCCGTTTTCGCGCGCTTGCCCGGGCCGAGGTGATGATCGACGGCACGTCGATCTTTTCCGAGAGATCGGTCCCCGCTAACTGGAAGCAATGGCGTGAAGTGGATCTCGCCCCGCATCTTTCTCCCGGCGATCATGTGTTGACCATTGTCGTGCGCCGGGACAACGGCCCGCCCTTTTTGCAGGCCGCGTGCGCTGCGCTGCGCTTAGCGACGGGGCCGGCGTGGGAAGCGAGCCGCGACGGCGTGGCGTGGACGGCGGCGGCCACGGCGGACCGCATCGCGCCGGTGCCGGGCAGCCGCGCGTTTCCGCGGACGGATCGCGCGCTGGGGAGTGTGGCGCTGTGGCTCGCGCCGATCTTTCTTCTGGCGGCGGGTGCGCGGTGGGCGCATTTACGCGGGCGCATTCCTGCCGGGTGGCGGCGCTATGCGGAGCGAGCGCCGGCGGTGGTTCGCGCGGGGCTGTTCGCCGCGTTGGCGGTGCTTGGACTGAATGCGATCCTGCGTGTTCCTGCGTGGTTTGGATTTGACGTGGTCGGCCATATGGAGTTTATCCACTACATCGTCGAGAAAGGACGGCTGCCGCTCGCGCACGAGGGGTGGAAGATGAACGAAGCGCCGCTCTTTCATCTGATCTCATCGCTGCCGTATCGTTTCATCTACACCCATTTGACGGTGGATCAAAACGTGATTGCGATGCGGGTGATTCCGCTTTTGTGCGGTCTTGGGCAGGCGGAGATCGCGCTGCGCACGTTGCGGCTTGTGTTTCCCGGCCGGACGCACGCGCAACTGCTTGGCGCGGCCGTCTGCGGGCTGTTGCCGATGAATTTGTATCTCTCGTTTTTTCCGAGCAACCAGCCGCTGGTGGGGCTGTGGAGCGCGCTCGCGGTGTATCTCACGCTGCGCCACCTGCTCGATGCGCGCCCGGCCACGCGCTGGGCCGCGCCCTTGCTCATCGGCCTCTGCCTGGGGCTCGCGGCGCTTTCGAAGGTGACCGGACTGCTCGCGGCGCCGGGTGCGCTGCTGGGAATAGCTCTCGCGGCCGGGCGACGCCCCGGCGGACGCCTGCGGCTGCTCGTCGAGCCAGCGATCGCGCTGGCGGCGATGCTGGCCGTCTGCGGCTGGTTCTTCGTGCGCAATCAGCTCGCGCTGGGCACGCCCTTCAGCGTGGGCTTCAGCGAGTCGCTCGACACCGTCTGGCGGCAAGACCCGGGATTTCGCGCGCCGGGACAGTTGCTGACTTTCGGCGAGGCGCTGTGGCATCCGGTGAGCGCAGGCTTCGTTGGTTTTTGGGACTCGCTCTACTCGACGTTCTGGTCTGACGGGTTCATCAGCGCGGGCCAGGTGCCGCCGGGTTACGTCTACGACGCGACCGCGGGCTCGCGGCCGTCGCCGGTGCCGCCGTGGGACTTTCGCTTTCTCGGCGCGGCGACGCTGCTCTCGCTTGGACCGGCGACCTTGATGCTGATGGGCGGGATTCGCGCGGTGGCGCGGCCCACGGTGGGAATCGAGCGCGGAACTTTACTCTGCCTTTTCTGGATCGGATCGCATCTGGCCGGCATGTCGTATTTGTATCTCACGCTGCCGATGGTGAGCGCGGGCAAGGCCGCGTATCTGCTTAATGTCCTCCCCTGCTTCGGCGTGCTGCTCGGGCAGGGCCTCGCGATGATCGAGCGGCGGCCGGTGCTCGATGCGCTGGCGACGGGGACGGTCGCCGCGTGGGGCGTGGCGAGTTACGCGGCTTTCTTCGTCAGGTAAGTGCCGAGCGTCATCGTCGCCCAATAGACCAGCGCTGCGGCGTAGAGAATTCCGGCACCCAGTGTAATGAGGACGCCCAGTCCGAAGGCAGGCGGAAGATATTCCATGCGGAAGTGGTGCGCGCCCGCCGAGAGGGGCACCGCGCGCAGGGCGTAGTCTCCGGGGAGAAGCCGATACTTTTTCTGTGTGCTGTCTGGCAAGGGCTGGATGCCCCAGCCGGTGCTGTAGGGGTCCGTCATCAGCAAGATCGCCGGCGTGCTCAGTGTGACCCGCAGCGTGACGTGATCGCTCGATTCGTCCTCGACGACGACCTCGCTTGGAGTGAAGGCAGCGGCGGGATCGGGTGCGGGGTCGGGCGCTTGCTCGAGCACGACGGTCCGCCGCGGATCGAAGGAGGGCTCGCTGAGGGTTTCGAGAATGTATCGAGGATTATCGAGCACGACGTAATCACGCAGCAAAGAAAACCGGGGCAAGGTCTCGGGATTTTCATAGATGCCCGGCGGAGATTTCGGCAAGCCTTCGGGGACAAGCACATAACGGCAGCGAAGTAAATCGAATTCGCGCGGCAGATCGACCCGCCGGGTGGCGGTGTCGAAATGAAAATCGAGGTAGCCTGAATTGAGGCCAAGCTCGACGATGTCCGAGCCCCAGCGTGCGTGTTCGAGCATTTCGGGCAGCATCGCTATGTTCCGGTTCACGCTGTGCGCGAGAAAAGTCGCGTAGCGGTGGAGCATGACGGGCTCGTAGCCCCAGACGGCGGAATGGCGCAGGTCCATCGGGAGATTGCGGGCGTAGGGGAGTTCCGGCCCGCGCATTTGTACGACGCGATCGCCGTCCGCGTGTTCCGCGTAGAATTTTTCCAGCTCGGGCGGCCGCAGGTCGCTCACGGCGAAGGTGTCGCGGTAGACATAGGTGAAGGCGGACAGTTCGAGGAGCGCCAGCGCGAGCACCGCGTGCGCGGTGGTGCGGCCGCGACCGGCGCGCCAGAACAATCCGGCGAGCAGCGCGAGCGTGAGTGCGGCGATCGCCAGCGACGCGATCGCTTGTATCGCGGCGTGGCGGAAAAAGTCCGCAGGCGGATTAAACCAGAGCGCGGAGAAGAGGCTGTCCGCCATTTGGCGGAACATGAGGCCGCGCCACGCCTCACCGCCGCCGGTGAATGCGGCGAGCGTTACCGCGACGGCGCCCAGGCCGAGCGCGGGGATCAGCGCAACGAGCGCGAGGGCCGCGCGGTGCGGCCGGGCCGAGGGTGCGTTGGCCGCGAGCAGGTCGTGGCCCATGCCGGCGAGCAGTGCGGCGAAGAGGGTGCCCGCGAAAAGGAATTTCGAGACGCCGCGGAGCACGTCGAAAATGGGGATCGCGGCGAAGACGCCGTAGACCGGCGAGTAGCGCCCCATCGCGAGGAGGACGATGAGGAAGACGAGGAAAGGGGCATAGGCGCGCTGGCGGGCGGGGGCGTAGCGCGCGCCGTAGGTGGCAAGGGTGGCGCCGGTCACGCCGAAGAAGAGCACGGCGTCCCACGAGGCCCACTGGCCCCAGTAGGGGTAATAGACGCGATCGCCGAAGAACGTAGGGGCGAGGAGCGTGAGCAGGTTTTCCGGCGGGAAGGAGAAGGTGGTGGCGAAGTCGTCGCTGATGCCGCCGGTTCGCACGCTCTCGGTCATGGTGTGTATGCCGGGCAGGAGCTGGATCGCGCTCAGGAGCGTGCCCCATAGCGCGAGTGCGGACAGCGCGAGGGTGGCCCGGATGCGGTTTGAAGCGCCGGGAAAGCGTAGGGTGCAATACATTGTCGCGGTGACGCCGGTGATGAAGACGGTCTGCGGGTGCCCGGCGAGCATCTGCATGGCGGTGGCGGCGGCGCCGAGGAGCACGGGGCCGAGCAGCGGGGCGCGGTCGCGCGCGGCATCCAAGGTCATTTCGATCGCGAGGAAGAGCAGCGGCGCCCAGGCCATGGCGTCGACCATCGTGAGCTGGCCGCCCAACATGCGCAGGAAAAAGGGCGAGCCGAACATCGCGATCGTGCCCGCGAGCAGGGCGCCGCGACGGGTGATGCCTCGGCGTCGCGCCCACAGAAACATGAACGCGCCGGCGAGGAACGTGTGTAGCGCGTAGTCCACGTCCGCGGCGTCGGCGACGGGCAGCACGAGGTAGAGCGCGTTTGGCGGATAAAAGATTGCCGACTGGAAGTTGCCGACGAAAGGCGTGCCGGACATTAAGTACGGGTTCCACAGCGGCAGGCGGCCCGCGCGGATTTCGCTTGCCGCGAAATCGCGCATGGCGAAGAAAAACTGCGATGTGTCGCCGGAGAGGTGTGAGAGAGCGCGCCCGTGATCGAGCAGCACCGGCCCGAAAAGCGCCGCGCACAGCAGTGCGAGCGTTAGCAGCGCTCCGGCGGTCTTGAGGCGTGCGAATCGCTCCGGCTCAGGCATGGACGCGGCCCGGCCCGCGCGCGGATACTTCCGCGGCGCACTTTTCCTGCACGACACTCATCGAACGCTCATGCCCGGGATCCCGCCGTGGATCGGCCTTGTCCGCGAGACGATAACAAACCCGCCGGGACGCTGCCACCGCTCGCGGTCGCGCCGCGCGCAGCCTTTCGGAGTGAGAACGAATTGGAGCGACGTTGCGCAGCGTGTTATAAATTGGGGGATGTGTTCCCGTTTTGCTGCCTGTGGCGCCCTGCTCCTGGCCGCCGCGCTTTTCTCCGCGTGCGGAGGCCCCTCTCCGTCGGGGCCGACGGCTGAATCCTCGGCACATCCGGCCCCACCGCCGCCCGCCGGCGGTCCGGTCAACGTCGTGTGGATTCTCCTCGATGCGTGTCGGCCCGACCACCTCTCGTGTTACGGCTATCACCGGCCGACCTCGCCCCACATCGACGCCTTGGCCAAGCGCGGGGTGCGCTTCGATCGGAATTTCGCGCAGGGCCCTGCGACGCTGCTCTCGGTCGAGAGTTACATGACTGGCCGTTACATGCCGGCGCAGTACCAGGACGCCCGGCATCTCGGCCTGTGGTTCTTGCACACGCCCGAGCCCGGCGAGAAGCTCGTCTCGACGATCTTCAAGGAAAACGGCTACGCCACGGCCATGTTCTCCGCCTCGCCGTGGTATGGTGAAACGTCCAGGCTGGGCAGGAGCTTCGACACGTTCACCCCTCTTGCCTACGACATCGATTCGCTCGGCCGGCTCAACTACCGCGAATCGGCGGTCCCGCCCACCTTTGAATCGCTCAATCCCGATTTGTTCAAGTGGATCGCAGACCACGCTGCTTCGCCGTTCTTCGTCTACCTCCACTCGCTCGACACCCACCAGCCCCACCTGCCTCCAGATACGGATGCCGCGTGGTTTGACCCGTCCTTCCCTGAAGCGCGCGACAAGGACCTGCGGTGGTGGCGCGGTGCGCCGTTTTCTGAGGCCGACCGCCGCCGCATCGTGGATCTTTACGACAGCGACGTCATGGCCGCGGATGAAACGGTACACGCGGTCGTCGCCGCGCTTGAGCGCGCGGGTGTCTTGGACCGCACGTTGATCCTGATTGGCTCGGACCACGGCGATGCGCTCGCCGAGGACGGCGAGACGCTCGGCCACCCCGATACGATGTCCTACGACGACTTGTTGCGCACGCCGCTGATCCTGGCCGGCCCGGGTCTGCCGGCAGGAAAGACGATCCAGATACGCACGGAAAATGCGGACATCGTGCCGACCCTTGTGGACTTGCTCGGCCTGAAGACCGATGCCCGCTTCGACGGCGTCTCCCTTCGGCCTGCGATCTCCGCCCCCGACCCCCTGGAATTGCACGAGTACACCTTCGCGCGGACCTCGACCTATTATTTTTCGACCGAGCCCAATCGCGTGATTCGATTTGACGACGCCAAGTTCGAGCTCAGCCCCTACCCGGCGGAGCACTTCCAACAGCCCGGCGACGGCAAGGCGATGTACGTCTGGGCGGTGCCCGATCGCATCGGCAATCGCCGCGAAATCCCTGCCCCCGCGCTGCGTCTGGCCCGTGCGGACGAACTCATCCGCACGTTATTCGATCCCGCCTGGGACGCGCACGAAGCGCAACCGATCGAAACCCCACCTTATTTCGAAGTGGCCGGCGATCAAGTCCTCGTGGATCCGGCGAAGCCCAACCCCGTGACCGATGCGGAAGACCCCAAGGACAATCTCTGGACCCGCCGTACCTCGCCCTACCTGTGGCGCTTCGAGGAGCAGACCCTGCTCATTAGCCATCCTTATAGCGAAGATGCGCCCGGCCTCGTGCTCACCCAAAAAGTCCCCAATGGCACTTACCACATCAGTATTTTTTGCCGCACGCTTGACACCGGCGGCGACGACGTTCGCGGCGCGTCGTTTTCGTTCCTGCAGATTCCCACGGAGCGCGATTTCCGCGTGTTCGGCGTGCCGGCGGCCAAGCCCGACGAGACGAACAAGGAATGGATCGAGGTCGGCACGTATACGATCACGGACGGCACCTTTGTATACTGGCTGGACGAAGGACGGCGAGAGGATGTGACCGTGGTCGGCGGCCTCCGCTTCGTCCCTCTCGGATCGGAAGCCGCCGTGCCTGGCGCCTCCGAAGTGAACGAGGAACGCGAGCGACTCAAGTCGCTCGGGTATACCGGCAAATAGGCGGCCCCTTGGCGCAAGAGCAAACGACATACGATTACGACGCGATCGGCCCCGGCTATTACGACGAGGTTTTCCGCCGTAACGCCGGCGTCCAGAGCAAGTGGCACCATCTCAAATTCGCGCATGTGCGCCGACAACTCCCGGCCGGCTGTGCGCGTTTGCTGGATATCGGCTGCGGACCGGGCACCTTCATCGGTACGCTGCCTGAGGACATGGAGTGCATCGGCACCGACCTGGCTGCGGCGCAAATTGAGTACGCCAACTCCGAATACGGCACGCCGCAGCACCGCTTTGTGTGCGTCAAGGAAGGCGCGTTGCCCTTCGAGGACGCCTCCTTCGACGCCGTCACGCTGATCGAGCTCGTCGAGCACTTGCCGCGGCCCGCGATCGAGGGCCTGCTGCGGGAAGCGCGGCGCGTGTTGCGGCCGGGCGGAAAACTCATTCTTACAACGCCGAATTATGCGAGTCTCTGGCCGCTGCTCGAAAAGATTGTGAACGCCAAAGCGCCGGTGACCTATGAGAACCAGCACATTTCCTTCTTCACGCCCGGGCGGCTGCGTGCGCTGCTCGCGTCGCTCGAGTTTGACCGCCCGCGCGTCGTCACTTTCCAAGGGGCGGCGCCCTTCGCGGCGGCGCTCGGCTGGAAACTTGCGGATCGGTTCCAGATTATCGAGAATCCCGTTCTCGGGCCGGCCTTGGGCTTTTTGCTTTTGGGCACGGCCTTCAAAGCGTAGCGACTCGGCAGGTTCATGTCCGCTCCCGATCTCACCATAGTCGTTCCCACCTTCAAGGAACGCGATAACGTCGAGGAACTGATCCGCCGCGTAACCGCGGCGCTCGGCGGCGTCTCGTGGGAGATGGTCTTCGTGGACGACGACAGCCCGGACGGTACGGCCGACCTCGTGTTCGCCATCAGCCGGGGCGATCCGCGCATCCGCGCGATTCGGCGCATCGGCCGGCGCGGCCTGTCTTCGGCGTGCATCGAGGGCATCTGCTCCTCCAGCGCGCCCTACATCGCCGTGATGGATGCGGACCTTCAGCACGATGAAGGCATCCTTCCTCGTATGCTCGATGCGCTCAAGGCCAGTGGTACGGACCTTGCGATCGGCAGCCGCTACGTCGAGGGCGGCTCGACGGGCACGATGCCCGGCCTGCGCGCGAAGATGAGCCGCTTCGCCACGTGGATCGGTTCGAGTTGGCTCGGCGTAGGCACGACGGACCCCATGAGCGGCTTCTTCATGTTTCGCCGCGAGTTTTTCTACGAAGTCGTGCGGGACCTCTCCGGCAAAGGCTTCAAAATCCTGCTTGATCTCATCGCTTCCGCCAAACGCGAAGTGAAGTTCATCGACGTGCCCTATGACATGCGCGCGCGCGAACGCGGCGATAGCAAGCTTAGCGCCATGGTTCTCTGGGAATACCTGCTGCTCCTCTGCGAGAAGTCCTTCGGTAACTTCGTCCCCGTGCGTTTCATTTTCTTCGTGATGATGGGGCTGCTCGGCGCGCTTCTGCACTTGGCCGTGCTCACATCGCTGTTTTATCGTGCGGGCGTGCCGTTCATCCCGGCGCAGTCGGCTGCCGTGATTGTGGCGATGACGGCCAATTTCTTTTTCAACAACTACTTCACCTACGCCGACCGGCGGCTCAAAGGCGCCAATATCTTGCGCGGGATCACGATTTTCTATCTCACCTGCGCGGTCGGCGCCGCGATCAATCTCATGGTCGCCACGTATCTCTATCACCGCGGTATCCTTGTGCCGTTCGCGGGCTTGCTGGGCGCCGCCGTCGGCGCGATCTGGAATTACACGCTGAGCACGCAATATGCGTGGCGGCAGTCCGGGCCGCGCGCGGCGGGCTGATTGATGGCGCAGGCGGGCTCGGCGCGGCTGAAGGCTTGGGGCGTGCCGTTCTGCGCCGCAATCTTGCCCGTGCTCTTGCTGGCGCCGTTTGCGAACAAGGCGTATCACCTCGACGACCCGCTGAGTTTGTGGACCGCGAAGCACATCCTCGAGGATCCGTTGCGTTTCTTCGATTACCCCGTGAACTGGACCGGCGTCGAGGGCGCGGCCTACCTCGTGATCAAGAACCCTCCGCTCTCGATGTATTACATGGCGGCCGTCGGCGCGATCTTCGGATGGGGCGAGACGCCGATGCACCTCGCGTTTCTGCTGCCTGCGGCGATGGCGTCGTTGGGCACGTATTACGTCGCGCGGCGTTTTTGCCGTGAGCCGATGCTGGCCTGCGCGGCGGCGACGCTCACGCCGGCCGTGATGGTGTCGTCGTCCACGGTGATGACGACCGTCACTATGCTTGCGCTCTACGTCTGGGCGATCGAGACGTGGCTGCGCGGGCTCGACACGAAGCGCGATCGCTGGTTCTTTGTCTCCGCCGCGCTGATGTCGGCTTCGGCGCTGTCGCAGTATTTCGGCGCGAGCACGGTGTCGCTGCTGCTGGCGTTCACTTTGCTCAAGCGGCCCAGGCCGGGCGCGTGGATAATTGCGTTGGCGCTGCCGGTGGTGGTGTTGCTGGGCTACGAGTGGCTCACGCGGCAGCTTTTCGGCGTGGGACTTTTCTTCGAGGCGGGCAACTATGCGAGCCTGTACCGGGCGAGTGAGCAGACCCCTTTCGCGCTGCGGCTGCTCAGCGGGCTCGCGTATACCGGCGGATGCATCTGGATCGCGTTCTGGTTTGCGCCGCTTTACGGCAGGCGCGCGCTCATCGGACTGGTCGCGCTCATCGTGCTGAGTGCCGCCGCGGGCTGGTTTTTGCACGAGGCGCTCCTGGAGGCGGCCGAGCGCCAGGGGAGCGAACTGCCGCGCGCGACGTTGGCCGCGCACTTCGGGGTGTTTGTTGCCGCGGGCGCGCTCGTGCTGGGTCTCGCGCTCTGCGATCTTTGGCGCGAGCGTTCGCCGGAGTCCGTGCTGCTGCTGCTGTGGGTCTTCGGGGCGTTTGCCTTTGCTGCGGTTTTCAATTGGACGATCAACGCGCGCTCCCTGCTGGGCATGGCGGCGCCTGCGGCGATTTTGGCGGTGCGGCAGTTGGAGCGCGCGCGACCCTTGGAGTCGGCCCGGCGGTGGTTGCGTTGGCTGCCGATCGCTCCGATGGCGGTGTTCGCGCTCACGCTGGTCTATGCGGACTTTACCATCGCAAACAGCGCGCGAAACGCCGCACGGCATTTCAACCGCGAGATGCCGATGGGCGCGGGCCAGAAAGTTTTCCTCGGTCACTGGGGCTTCCAGTATTACATGCAGCAGGGGGGCGCGAAGCCCATCGACCTCTCGGGGACGCAGGTCGGCCCCGGGGACGCCCTCATTCTCCCGGACAACAACATGCAGTCCCTGGTGGTGCCGGAGATTTATAGTCATCGTTATCCGCTCGAGTTCAAGGTCTTTCCCTGGGCGAGCACGTGGAATTACCACATTGGCGCGGCGTATTACTCGGGGACATGGGGCCCTCTGCCCTATGTCTTCGGCCCCGCGCCGAGCGAGAAATACGTCGCGCTGCTCGTCGACCGCGCGCATGAACTCAAGGACCCCAAGCTCGAGGCGCTGACTTCGGGCGACCTGCCCGAGCGCCGGTAGCTATTCATTCCTTTCTTCTGTTGCATTCGATAGACTCGGTGCGTGCTGCGCGCACTCCGGATGAACTCGATGGATGTACTGGTCGTTGAGAACGTGGTCAAGCGCTTTACGTCGCCCGAAGGTGGGACCGTGCCGGTGGTGGATGTGCCGCGGTTTAGCGTGGCGGATGGCGCGCAGGTCGCGTTGCACGGATCGAGCGGCTCGGGCAAGACCACCTTTCTGAATCTTATTGCGGGGATTTTACGGCCCGACGCGGGGCGTATCGTGCTGGCGGGCACTGAGATTGCCGCGCTGGGCGAGTCGGCGCGCGACGCGGTGCGCGCGAAAACTCTCGGCTATGTTTTCCAGACTTTCAATTTACTCCAAGGCTACACCTCGCTGGAGAATGTGTTGTTGGGGATGATGTTTGGCGCTGGGCCGGATGTCGCTTTCGCGCGCGAGCTGCTCGATCGCGTTGGGCTGAGAGACCGCGCGGGGTATCGTCCGGGGCAGTTGAGCGTGGGGCAGCAGCAGCGGGTCGCGCTGGCTCGTGCACTGGCCAATCGTCCTCGGCTGGTGCTGGCGGACGAGCCGACCGGTAGCCTGGATCCGCGGCATGCGCGGGAGGCGCTGGCGCTGTTGCGGGAATTGTGCGCGGAGAACGGCGCGGCGCTGTTGCTGGTGAGCCACGATCCCGGTGTGCTCGCGCAGTTTGAGGAGGTGCGGGATTTTGCCGCGATCAATCGGGCGATGTCGGCCACGGGCGGAGGCGCGGCGTGAGGGGCCTGTTCCTGCTGGTGCGGCGGAGCTTGCGGCGGCACGCGCTGTCGACGGGCGTGACCGTGTTCGCGGTGGCGCTGGCTTCGGGGCTGGTGACGAGCGTGTTCAGCATTCAGCGGCAGACGCAGGAGGCGTTCACCGGCGGCGACATCGGGTTTGACGCGGTGCTCGGCGCGCGCGGGAGCGCGCTGCAACTGGTGTTGAACACGGTCTTTCATCTCGAGACCTCGCCGGGAAATATTCCGCTTTCGATGTATGAGAGCGTCCGGAAAGATCCGCGGGTGAAGCTGGCGATTCCGTATGCGATCGGGGACAATTTTTTGGGATTTCGGGTCGTCGGGACCACGCCGGAGATCTTCACGGCCTTCGAGTATCGGAAGGGGACGCGCTTTGCGATGGCGGAGGGGCGCGCCTTCGATCCGGGGCGGCGCGAGGCGTGTGTGGGGAGTTTCGCGGCGCGGCAGGCGGGGCTGCGGGTGGGCGATACGATTCGGCCGATGCATGGGCTGGTGTACGAGGAGACGACGGCGGAGCAGCATGAGGAAGAGTTTGTGGTGGTCGGGATTCTGGAGGCGACGAACACGCCTTCGGATCGGGTGATTTGGGTGCCGATCGAGGGCGTGTATTGGATGGGCGGGCATGTGTTGCGTGGGACGGGTGAGGTGTTCACGCCGGTGCCGGGCGAGGCGATCCCAGAGGAGGCCAAGGAGGTGAGCGCGGTGTTGCTCAAGTTCCGCGCGCCGACGGCCGGCTTCCAGTTGGACCAGGAGATCAACCGGCAGGGGACGGCGGCGACGCTGGCCTTTCCGATCGCGCGGGTGATGGCGGACTTGTTCAACCGCATCGGCTGGATGAGCCGGGTGCTCGAGTTGGTGGCGTATCTCGTCGTGCTGGTGTCGGGCGCGTGCATCCTGGCGGCGATGTACAACACGATCAACGAGCGGCGGCGCGAGTTCGCGATTCTGCGAGCGCTCGGCGCACGGCGGCGGACGGTCTTCGCGGCGATCATGATCGAGTCGGCGGCGATCGCTGCGCTTGGCGCGGCCTTTGGTTTTGCGGTGTATGCCGCGATCCTGAGCGTGGCGTACTACCTTGTGCGCGCGCAGACGGGGGTCGTGCTGGATGTTTTTGCCTTCCACCCGGCGCTCGTTGTCGCGCCGCTCGGGATGATCGTGCTGGGAGCGCTCGCGGGGGTCGTGCCTGCGCTTCGCGCTTACGCTACTGACGTGGCGACCAATCTTGCGCCGCATTCGTAGTGCCCAGTACACCGAAGGTCGCCCTTTCCGCCGGAGTCCGTGACGTTCCCTATAGGTATGCGCGGGTTGTTGCACTCGTTGGTCGGGGGAAGGGACGGAAGGGAGCGAAGGGACGCGTGGGAGAAACTGTGGGTGCGAAACAAGGTTATTTATCGATTTATGCGATAAACTGGGTTATTTGTTTGAGGTTGAGGCGGTGTTGGCTCTTCGCTTTTGGTGATACTCGGTACTTTGGGGACTGAATGGACTGGATGGACGGATGGGAATGATGGGAAGCAGGGGAGGTATGGGATTGCGGGGTTGGGCGGTGGGGTTTGGTGCGAGGGTTGGGGGTTGTGGTGGCGGGAGGTCCCTGCTTTCGCGGGGATGACGGT